>JBDHVF010000984.1:0-3292 GCA_039809605.1 Polyangiales bacterium
GGTGCGCGTGCTGCGCGGCACCGTCGCGAGGGCGGTGCGCATCCGCTTCGAGCGCGACGCGGCGAGCGCGAGCCGCGCCCTGACGGTGCGCGCGGTGTCGTTCGCCGACGTGCCGGTGCCGGGGAGCGGTCGCGCGGTCGAGGTGCGCGCCGTGGCGTCGGGGTCGGCGCCCGACCGCGCGGGGCTGCGCGCGGGCGACCGCGTGGTGACGGTGGGCGGCGAGGCCGTGGCGACGTCGGTCGAGGCCGAGCGACGTCTCGACGGCGCGGTGGGCGACGACGTGGTGCTCGAGGTCGAGCGCGACGGCGTGCGCCGCACGCTGCGCTTCGCGCGCGAGGCGCAGCGGTAGGGCGCTACACCGCGGAGCGGCGCGCGAAGCGGTAGAGCTCGGCGGGCCGGTGGTCGACGCCGCGCTGCGCGCGCCCGGTCGCCTCGAGCTGCCCCGAGGCCAGCATGCGCCGGCGGAACGAGTCCTTGTTGAGCGCGCTGCCGCGCACGGTCTCGTGCACGCGCTGGAGCTCGAGCAGCGTGAAGGTCTCGCCGAGCAGTTGAAACCCGATGGGCGCGTAGTCGAGCTTGCCGCGCAGGCGCTTGACGGCCATGCCGAGGATGTCGGCGTGGTCGAAGGCGAGCGGCAGGGCGCGTCCCTGGTCGTCGAGCACGTCGACGGCGCCGCCGGTCTCGCCCTCCCACGGCACGCGCAGGCGCCCGGTGCGCAGGTCGGTGCCCGTGGCGACGCGGCGAAAGCGCGCCTCGTCGACGAGGGCGTAGTACGCGACGGAGATCACCCAGGTGCGCGGGTCGCGGCCGGGGTCGCCGAAGGTGTAGAGCTGCTCGAGGAAGACCCCTCGCAGGTGGGCCTTCTCTCGCATGACGCGCGCGGCGGCGTCGTCGAGCGCCTCGCCCTCGTGAATGAAGCCCCCGGGCAGCGCCCACTGGCCCTTGAAGGGGTGCTCCCTGCGCTTGATGAGCAGCGTCGAGAGCTCGCCGTCGAGGGCGGCGACGAGCGCCACGTCGACGGCCACCGAGGGGCGCTCGTACTCGCTCGGGTCGTAGCGCGCGAGGAACGCGGCCTCGCCGTCGGGCGCCTTCTTCTTCGTCACGGCGGCGGCGAGTGTCGTGCGTCTACCGCACGAGGTGCAAGCGCTCGGGCGCGACGCCGAGCTCGGCGCGCAGGCCCCACCCGAACTCGATGCGGTCGTCTTCGATGCCGTCGCCGAAGAGGGTGCCGCGGTCGTCCATCTCGCTTCGAAGCGTGAGGGTGGCCCCCTCGGCGAGCGTCGCGCCCTCGATGGTCACGGCCGTCGCCACGCTGGGAAAGGGCTCTCGCACGAAGAAGGTCACCGCGCGGTCGCCGGGCCCCGGCAGCGCGGGCGGGTCGCTGCGCTGCCGCGCGATGGAGCGCGCCCACCCCGTCGCGCCGGTGCCCGTGGCGACGATGACGCCCGACGACGACTGGGCCTCTTCGCGCCCCATGGCCGCGATGCGGTAGCGCGCCGACTGGTGCGTGCGGTGGCCGACGAAGATCTCGTTGAGCGCGAGGAGCCGCTGGCCGTCGTCGAGGCGGGCCTCGACCATGGTGCGCGCCTCGACGCGGCACCGCCCCGCGGAGGCCGCCGGCAGCAGGTCGCGCGCGGCCTCGGCGGGGTGCGACGCGAGCACGCCGTCGTAGCTCCTGGGGTCGGGGTTGACGCCGACGACGGGCTGGCCGCGGAGGTACTTCGCCGCGTTGGCGACGAGCCCGTCCTGGCCCACCACCACGACGACGTCTTCGGGGCCGAAGACGAAGCGCGAGAGGTCGGCGCGGTCGACGCGCGCGCGCCGCCAGCGCATCGGGATCGCCGCGGCCACGACCGCGAGCGCCTCGTGCACGCGCCCGTGCCGCTCGGCCACCTCGTCGAGCGACCGCCCGCGCTGCGCGAGGAAGAACCGCGCCTGCTCGCGCGTGCCGTGGCGCGCGACGAGCGACTCGTACTCGGTCGGCCGCGTGACCACGACGGCCCGCGGCGCGACCGTGCTCACGACCGCGCGCCCGCGGTGGGGGCGCCGCGAGAGGTCGAGTCGACGAGGTTGGCGACGAGCGTCGAGAGCATGTCGGGCGTGACGTTGAGGTGCTCGATGCGCTGGAGCTTGCCCGCGAGCTCCTGCGCGGCGAGCGACATCAGCACGGCGGGGGGCATGGTGCGGTAGACCTCCATGCGCTCGCGGTCGAGCGCGAGGCGGGCGCCCTCGACGGCGCGCAGGGCCTCGGCGCGGGCCTCGGCGTCGAGCCTCTGCTGCACGGCCCTGGCCTCGGCGCCGATGCGGTCGGCCTCGGCCTTCTCGGTCGCCTCGCGGCGCGCGTTCTGCCCGCGCTGGTCGATGAGCTGCGTCTCGCGCCGCGCCAGCTCGATCTGGTTCTGGAGCTCGTTCTCTTGAATCGCCCGCTCCTTGTCGACGGCCTGCGCGCGGCGGCGGAAGGCGGCCTCGTCGGCCTCCTCTTGAATGCGCTCGCGGGTGGTGGCCTCGAGCGCGCGCTGCACCTCGGCCTCGGGGGCCGGGGGCTCGACGCGCGCGGCCACGAGCTCGACGCCGAGCTCGGCCAGCAGGGGCGACGCGCCGAGGCCCTTCTCGATCGCCGCGCGCAGCGGCGCGGGCCCGGCGGCCAGCAGCTCGCGCAGGGTCATCGACTGCACGAGCGCCACGGCGTGCTGCTGGGCGATCTGCGAGAGCGTGGCCGAGAGCTTCTCGAGCGGCTGCCTGAGGTGGTGCCCGCGCCGGGCGTCGATGGAGAAATCCACGCGCTGCGCGGCCTGCACCGGGTCGGCGACGCGGAACGTGAGGCTGCCCTGCACCAGCACGTCTTGAAAGTCGGCCGTGCGGCCGTGGAAGGCCACCGCAGCCTCGCGGTCGTCGAGCGGCACCTCGGCGAGGCTCGCCGACCAGGGCGAGAACCAGAACGACAGCGCCCTCCCGCTGCGCCTGAGCGCGCTGCCCTGGTAGTGCAGCACGTGGCTCGCGCTCTCGGCGCGCAGGTGACGGAACGGACCGAACCCCGTGATCTCGGCCATGTAGAGCCTCCTCTCGGCTTACATGCGAAGTACATATATGCCGGTCGCATCGAAGTCAACCGGCCGCACGAGAACGCCCCTCGCGCGCCGTGGCATTCCGATCAGACTCAGGTTTGGCCGTTGACGAGTCTCGCTGCGTGTGAACGCGGCGCGCGAGTTCGCACGGCCCCCTCACCGCGCTACCGCGCGCCCTCACCCCCGCGGAGCGGGGGCAAGGGCTCTGTCGTCTGCGAGCGGTTGGT
>JBDHVF010000985.1:0-3288 GCA_039809605.1 Polyangiales bacterium
GGCATGCTGGGCGAGGTCGATCTCGACGACGTCGCCTCCGGTGGCGGAGGCGGCTGCGCGACGATCGCGTGCGTCGTCATGGCGTGCGCGGGCGCGGGGCTCGGGGGCGGCGCGCGCAGCGCGAAGGCCGCCACGACGAAGCCCACGGCGAAGCCCGTCGCCACGGCGAGCAGCACGGCGCGCGAGGCCCGCGGGCGCTCGACCGGCGTCGACGGCCGCTCGCTCACGCGCTCGACGTGGTCGTCGCGCTCGTCGTACTCGATCAGCTCGAGGGAGGGCGGGGGCGTGGGCGCGGGCTCGACCGGCGCCGTGAGCTTGGGGATCGTCGACAGCACCTTCACGCCCGCGCCGCGCGCGGCCTCGCAGCGCAGCAGGTCGCCGATGAACGCGCGCATCGTCGCCGGGCGCTCGTCGCGGTCGGTGCGCAGCGCGCGGTCGACCGCCGCCGCGACGTCGGCGGGCACGTCGGGGCACACGTCGCGCACCCGCGGCGGGGTCATGTACCGCACCTGCGCCATCACCGAGTCGACGTGCGGGCCCTCGACCGGGCAGCGCCCCGTGAGCGCTTCGAAGAGCGTCACGCCCACGGCCCACACGTCCGTGCGCGCGTCGAGGTCCTCCTCGCAGCGCGCCTGCTCGGGGGACATGTAGTGCGGCGTGCCCACGGGCACGCCCGCGATCGAGGCGCGCCGCTCGCCGGGCTCGTACGACTTCGACACCCCGAAATCGATGAGCTTCGGCACCACCGCGCCGTCGACGTCGCGCGCCAGGATGATGTTCGACGGCTTCACGTCGCGGTGCACCACGCCCACGTCGTGGCAGGCCGCGAGCGCGTCCATCACGGGCAGCAGCGTGCGCAGCGCGTCCTCGGCCGGCACGCGCCGGCCCGGCGCGCGCGAGAGCACCGCGTCGTAGCTGTCGCCGTCGAGCAGCTCCTCGACGATGAAGGGCTCGCCCTGCTCGTCGACGCCCGCGTCGAGCACCTCGACGATGTTCGGGTGGCGCAGGTTCGAAGCCACCCGCGCCTCGTGCCAGAAGCGCGCGACCACCTCGGGCACCGCGGCGTACTCCGGGCGCAGCACCTTGAGCGCCACGCGGCGGCCCGTCCACGCGTTCTCCCCCTCGTAGACCGCGCCCATCCCTCCCTTGCCCAGCTCGCGGATGCGCGTGTACCGAGGCCCCCCCGTCGCGCGCGGCGGCTCCCCCGAGTCGCGCTCCCCCTCACGCACGGCCTCCCCCTGCCGCCGCGCGACGAGCTGTGTGACCTCTGGCACTCGAGACGTCACGCCCTCCACGGGCTGCATCGCGTGTGCCCCCATGAAAACCACGGCCTCTGCGAGACGTCGCTGTGGTGCCGCGTCACAGCGCGTGGACCGCCGCCCCGTTACAGCGCGCCACGGTCGCCGCGGCGCGCACGCGCGGCGCGCGTTGCGCACCGGAGGGTCAGCACTCGATGATGTTCACCGCGAGGCCGCCGCGCGCGGTCTCTTTGTATTTGGTCATCATGTCGGCGCCGGTCTGCCGCATCGTGGCGATGACCTTGTCGAGCGAGACCTTGTGCTTGCCGTCGCCCGAGAGCGCGAGGCGCGCGGCGTTGATGGCCTTCACCGAGCCCATCGCGTTGCGCTCGATGCACGGCACCTGCACGAGCCCGCCGATGGGGTCGCACGTGAGCCCGAGGTTGTGCTCCATGCCGATCTCGGCCGCGTTCTCGACCTGCTCCGCGGTGCCGCCGAGCACCTCGGCGAGGCCCGCGGCGGCCATCGAGCACGCCACGCCCACCTCGCCCTGGCAGCCCACCTCGGCGCCCGAGATCGACGCGTTGCGCTTGTAGAGCATGCCGATCGCGCCCGCCGTGAGGAGGAAGCGCATCACGCCCTCGTCGTCGGCGTTGGGCACGAAGCGCTGGTAGTAGTGCAGCACCGCGGGGATGATCCCCGCCGCGCCGTTGGTGGGCGCCGTCACCACGCGCCCGCCCGCGGCGTTCTCCTCGTTCACCGCGAGGGCCCAGAGGTTCACCCAGTCCATCGCCACGAGGGGGTCGCCCGCGCGCGTGTCGTTGCGCAGCTTGCGCGAGAGGGCCGCCGCGCGGCGGCGCACCTTGAGCCCGCCCGGCAGCACGCCCTCGCGCTCGCACCCGCGGCGCACGCACGATCGCATCGCATCCCAGATGCGCGCCACGCCCGCGCGGATCTCGGCCTCCGAGCGCCAGGCCTTCTCGTTCTCGAGCACCAGCGTCGCGATCGTGAGGCCGTGCTGGTTCGAGAGGTCCAGCAGCTCGGCGCCCGTCTTGAACTCGTACGGCGCCCGCGCGCGCTCGGGCACGATCGAGCCCTCGGCGTCGCGCTCGTTCACCACGAACCCGCCGCCCACCGAGTAGTACACGCGCGTGAAGCCATCGGGCATCGACGGCCCCGCGGCCGTGAAGCGCATGCCGTTGGGGTGCCGCGGCAGCGCCTGCCTGCGGTGCATCACGATCGCCTCCGCGGGCCTGAACGCCACCTCGCGCTCGCCCAGCAGGCGCAGCGAGCCCTCGCGGGTGATGGCCTCGACGCGCGCGGGCACGGCGTCGGTGTCGACCTCCTCGGGCCGCTCGCCCTCGAGCCCGAGCATCACCGCCACGTCGCTGCCGTGGCCCTTGCCCGTCGCGCCGAGCGAGCCGAAGAGCTCGACGCGCACCTGCTCGACGCGCGCGAGCGCTCCCGCCTCGCGCAGCGCCTCGGCGAAGCGCCGCGCCGCGCGCATGGGGCCGACCGTGTGCGAGCTCGAAGGGCCCACGCCGATGGTGAACATGTCGAAGACGCTGAGTGTCATTGCGGCTGCCGCACGCTAGTACATGGGCGCCTCGAACGCACCGACGAGGACTATCGGCGCCGCCGCTCGCGCCGCACGTGCCCGTCTGCCACGGCGCCCTGTCGCGCGCGAGAGAGCCGGTCCCGAAGCTCCGCGGGCGACGGGTCGGCCGCCGCGCCGCCGAGCGCCTCGTAGCGCTCCGAGAGCGCCAGGGCCTCTTCGAGGGCGCTCACGCGCGCCGCGCCCTGCGCCGCGCCCGCCTCGGCCACCTTCGCGCGAAGGCTCTCCAGCACGCGCTCGCGCACCCTGCGCAGCACGGGCGCGGTCTCCGACGGGTCGGCGCCGTGCTCGAGCGCCGCCGCGGTCTGCTCCCTCGCGCACGCCGCGTCGCCGCGCTCGGCGCACGCCTGCGCGCGCACCATCGCCGCGTCGCGCAGGAGCCTCTCTCGCAGCGGCGGCGAGAACGGCCGCGCCACGTCGGCCAGCGCCGCGAGC
>JBDHVF010000986.1:0-3287 GCA_039809605.1 Polyangiales bacterium
GCCGAGGCCCCCGTAGCGCGCGCGCTGCGCCTCGGTGAGCCTGCGCGCGCGGGCGATGTCTCGCAGCACGGTCGCGCCCTCGGTGGGCGCGCGGGGGTATCCGGGCATCGCGCGGTCGACGCGGTAGAGGCCGAAGCGGGGCGCGTAGCCCTCGGCCCACTCGAAGTTGTCCATGAGCGACCAGTGGTAGTAGCCGCGCACGTCGACGCCGTCGCGGCGCGCGCGCTCGATCTGTTCGAGGGTGCGCACGACGTTCTCCGCGCGGCGCGCGCCGACCTCGGTGGCGATGCCCCCCTCGGTCACGGTGAGCGGCACGCTCGGGTAGCGCCGCCCGAGGTCGCGCAGGATGTTGTAGACGCCGGGCTCCCAGAACTCGTAGCCCATCGCGGGGACGCGGTGCGTGGGGTCGGGCGCGGGCAGGCACGCGCCGAGGTCGATGCCCGGCAGGCACACGTTCGCGCGCACGCGCGGCAGGATCTCGGGCGTGCCCGACACCCCCGAGCGGAAGTAGTACTGCACGCCGAGCCAGTCGAGGTGGTCGCGCCACTCGGGGTGCATCTCGGGCGCGCTCCCGTCGAGGCCCGCGTCGAAGGCGCCGGTCTTCACCGCGTCGGTGAAGAGGTAGTGGTACACGGCGCGCACGCGGTCGCGCGCGGCGATGTCCGCGGGGTCGGCGCTGAGCTCGTGGTTGCGCGTGGGCACCCACTCGGCCACCGAGAGCGTGAAGCCCACCTCGGCCGCGGTGCCGTCGCCGTCGGCGTCGACCGTGTCGTTGGCCTTGATGGCCTCGTACATCGCCACGTGCGCGCGGGCGTAGTTGCGCACGGCCGCCACGAAGCGGTCGGTCTGCGTGAAGAGGAGGTTCCTGCCCGGGGGGAACGTCTCCTGCCCGTACGATGCCAGCAGGTAGTTGATGGGCTCGTTGACGGTGGCCCACTCGTCGACGCGGTCTCCGTAGGTGCGCGCGAGGAGCGCCGCGTGCTCGCGCAGCTCCGCGATGATCATCTCGGCGCCCCGGGGGTCGTCCCAGCCGCAGAGGTCGGTGTCGCTCGGCATGGCGCACGGCCCTCGCCGCCGCGGGTCGTCGACCCACAGGGGGCTGGCGAAGTGGTGCACGGTCACCGACGGGCGCATGCCGCGCATGCGGATGGCGTCGAGCACGCGGCCGTAGTGCGCGAGGGCGGCCATGTCGATCTGGTTGCGCCGCGGCTCGATGCGCGACCACTCCATGCTGAAGCGGTACGAGTCGACGCCGAGGTCGGCGGCGAGGCCCACGTCGTCGAGGGCGTGGGTGAAGCCCTGCACCGCGTCGCCGAGCGGCGCGCGACCGTGCCCGAGGCCCCCCATCGCGACGGGCGTCGTCCAGACGTACCAGTCGTTCTGGGTGAGCATGTCCTCGATCTGCGCCGACGCGGTCGCGACGCCGAACGAGAAGTGCCCGCGCCCCATCGCGCCCGAGCGCGGCCCCGCCATCGGGAACGTCACCTCACCGGGCGCGAGCAGGTCCGCCGGGTCGAAGGTGCGCACGTCGGCGGGCGCGTCGGTGGCGGGCGCGTCGGCGGCGACGGACGCGTCGCGCGCGGGTGAAGGCGGGTCGTCGCCGCACCCGACGAGCGAGAGCGCGCACACCGAAGCGAGGAGGGTCTTTCGCACGAGTGGTTTCTCCGCGGCGCATGGTGCCAGAAGCGCGCGGGCGAAGCACCCACTCCCCCGCACGCGCGCAGCCGTCGCGCTACGAAGCCGCGGCGGGTGATGCTACGCTGCGAGCCATGGGCGCGCCGCAGTTCGAGCCAGACCCCGTGATCGAGTACTACAAGCGGTTCCTCGACCGCTCGCTGTTCCGCGAGAACTTCAAGCTCACGCCCGAGGAGCGGCTGCTCAAGTTGATGGACCTTCAACGCTTCGCCGCGGAGATGCGCGCCGCAGGTCGTCGCGCGGGGCGCTGAGCGATGACGGACCTTCGGGCGCTTGTGACCGCCCTCTGCGATGCGGGCGTTCGCTTCATCGTCGTGGGGGGCGCCGCGGCGACCGCGCACGGCGCCTCGCGGCCCGGGCGCCGTCAGCCCGCGCGGCGCGCGCGGACGATCGACTGGACGTTGGCGGGGAGCGTGGCGATGAACTCCTCGGCGAGCGCGCGGAGGAGCCGGTCGGGCAGCGCGAGCACCTGGTCGCTCTCCGAGAGCTCCGCGGGCGCGCGGGGCGTCGGCGGGGCCGGGGCTCCCGCGGCGCGCGTCTTCTTCGCGGGCTTCGCGGCGGTGAAGAAGCCGTCGGCGTAGCCGCGCGCGAGGCCGCCCTTGTTGGCGTGGTCGTCGAGCGCCGTCTGCACCGCGCGGCGCCGGGTGTTGGCCTCATCGCGCCACGCGGCCTGCCTGCGCGCCACGGCCGTCACGCGCTTCGCGGCGGCCTCGCGGGCCTTGAGCGCCTCGCGGCCCTGCTCCATCGCGTCGAGCACCTGCTGGAGCAGCGCGCGCGTGCCCTTCTTGAGCCGCTCGACCTCGGCGAGCGTGGGGAAGGTCTTCATCGCCTCGAGCTGGCGCTCGACCGCGAGGCGCGTGATCTCGTTGGGCGCGACCGAAAAGAACGCCGTGTAGAGCGCGTGCCCGCGGTCGCCCTCGCAGTCGGCCAGGAGCTGCGTCGCGAAGCGCACCGTGCAGCGGTCGAGCGTCAGGTCGGCCCACGCCACCACGGCGTTGGCCTCCACCACGCCCACGTCGGCCGCGCGCCGATCGGCGTCGACCTGCACCCACACCGTGAGGTGCCCCGCGAGCGGCGCCGCGAGCCCGGCGTGCGCGCCGCTCGCGCGCAGCACGGCGATCGTGAAGGTCACGTCGTCGTGCATCGCCTCCCAGCCATCATTGTCAGCGTAGAGTCTCATCACTGCCTCCCTTCACCCCCATCATCGGCGAGCGTGCGCGGGAGCTTGAGGGCGCCGGTGGGAGGCGCGCGCGGTGTCCGAGCATCGGTCACACCGCGCGTGGGAGGCGCCCGCGGAGGCCGAGGGCGGGGCCCGCCGCGCGTGGGAGGCGCCCGCGGAGGCCGACGGTGGGTCCCACCGCCCGTGGGAGGCGCCCGCGGAGGCCGCGGGTGGGTCCCACCGCGCGTGGGAGCCGCTCACGTCGGCCGCACACCGTCGCCACGGATGCGCGCATCCGCGGCAGGAGCCGCCAGCACCGCCCGCGCGCACGGCGCCACCACCTCGTCGAGCGCCGCGCGCATCGCCCGCTCCTCCTCGCGCGCCGTGAGCATCCCGTGCGCGCGCCACGCCGCCGCGTCGATGCCCGCAGGAA
>JBDHVF010000987.1:0-3282 GCA_039809605.1 Polyangiales bacterium
GCGCAGGCCCCGACGACGGCGCGCGACGCGGGCGCGCCGATCGCCGCGGCGCAGGGTATCGCGAGGCCGACGCGTCCTCGCCCGCCGGCCGCCGCCCCGCTGCGCACCTACGAGTGAGCGGTCGCGTTACGACCTCGCGGTCGCGCCACGGCGCGAGTCGCTTCTTCGAATGCGCTCCGTGGTGGTAGGGTCCCGCGCCTATGAGAGAGCTTCGGGGTGCGGGGACCGTGCGCTCGGACGATCTGGTGGTGGAGGTCCCGAGGTTCCGCGTCAGGGTGATCGCGGGCGCGGACGCGGGCGCCGAGGCGGTGTCGCACGAGGGTCGCATCACGGTGGGCACGAACGAGGGCGTGACCCTGAGGCTCACCGACCCGACGGTGAGCGGCTACCACGCGGAGTTCGAAGCGACGCGCGGCGGCATCCTCGTGCGCGACCTCGGGAGCACCAACGGCACGCTCCTCGGGCGCACCTACGTGCGGGAGGTCGTCGCGCGCGACGCGATGGAGCTCAAGCTCGGTCGCACGCAGGTGCGGCTCCTCCTCGGCGACGAGCGGGCGGCCGTGGCGACGTCGCCCAGCGCCGCGTTCGGCGAGCTCCTGGGGCGGTCGGCGGCGATGCGCGCGGTCTTCGCCGTGCTCGAGCGCGCCGCGCCGCTGTCGTCGCCGGTGCTCATCACGGGCGAGAGCGGCACGGGCAAGGAGCTCGCGGCGCGCGCCCTCCACGCGGCCTCGCCGCGCGCGTCGATGCCGCTGGAGGTGGTCGACTGCGGGGGGCTGCCCTCGACCCTCATCGAGAGCGAGCTCTTCGGGCACGAGCGCGGGGCCTTCACGGGCGCCACTACCGAGCGCGAGGGCGCGTTCGAACGGGCCGACGGAGGCACGGTCTTCCTCGACGAGCTCGGGGAGCTGCCGCTCGAGCAGCAGCCGAAGCTGCTGCGCGTGCTCGGCGAGGGCGAGGTGCGGCGCGTCGGGGGGCGCAAGACGCGCAAGGTCGACGTGCGCGTCGTGGCCGCCACCAACCGCGACCTGCGCCGCGAGGTCAACGCGGGGAACTTCCGCGCCGACCTCTTCTATCGCCTCGCCGTGGTGCAGGTGCGGATGCCCGCGCTGCGCGAGCGCGCCGAGGACATCCCCTCGCTCGCCGAGGCCATCGCCGAGCGGGTGAAGAAGCAGCGGGGCCTCGACCCGGGGCTCACGATCGACGCGGCGGCGTGGCAGGCGATGAGCGCCCACGCGTGGCCCGGCAACGTGCGCGAGCTGCGCAACCACATCGAGCAGCTCCTGGTGCTCCAGGGGGCGATGCCGCTCCTGGAGGCGGCCTCGGCGGCGCCGACGCGCGGGCGCGAGGGCCTCTTCGACGGGCTCGACAAGCTGCCGCTCCGCGTCGCGAAGGCCGAGCTCATCGAGCGCTTCGAGCGCGAGTACGTGACCTCGCTCCTCGAGCAGACGGGGTGGAACGTGGCGGAGGCCGCGCGGCGCGCGGGGATCGATCGCGTGACGATGTTCCGGACGATCGCGCGCTACGGCGTGCGGCGCGAGGGGTGACGGGTCACGGGGCCGAGCGGCACTGGCGGATCTGCCCCTTGGCGCCTTCGCGGGTGCGGTAGAAGAAGTAGTCGGCCTCGTAGGGGACGTTCGACGCGGTGCCGGCCGCGCAGGGCGCCGACGGGGCCACGCCGCCGACGGTGCTCAGGCGCTGGATGCTGGTGATCTCCGCGAAGCGCCCGTGGCCGTCGTGCGAGACGGCGGTGAGGAGCAGCCACGGCACCGACGTCGACGACACCGTGACGCCCGCGGCCTTCGCCATGATCACCGCGCTGCCGTCGTGGAACTGCCACTCGGGGCGCGCGGCGCCCGCGGCGCTGGCGAAGTGCGTCCCGACGACGCGGCCGTGGTCGTCGAGGAGGTCGGCGCGCGGCCCGACGAAGGTCCAGCCCGTGCCCGCGGCGTTGCACACGTAGTTCTGCGTCCCGACGGCGTGGAACACGACCGCGAGGGTCTGGTCGGCGGCGGGCGTGAGCGACGTGCCCGCGGCGGCGCCCGAGGGCATCGGCGAGGGGCACGGGTCGGCCCGCACGGCCTGAGCGGCCTGGTCGGCGTCGCCCGCGTCGACGGCGCAGGCGCCGAGCGAGAGCGCGAAGGAGGTGGCGAGGGCGGCGCGGAGCGAGAGCGTGAGGAGCTTCATGGTGGCGTGCGTTCTCCGGGTGCGTGGCGTTGCGGTGGGTGATCGACTCGGGCGTCGATGCGCGTCGCCCGTGACGAGCCGCTCAGCAGGCGACGTGCCGGAGGCGGACGCCGCGGCGTCGCCGCGCGGCGCGCGAAAGCACCGCGTACGCAGTGGTTTCGGAGGGGGAGCGGGGCGTCGCGTCGGCGCCACGCCGTAACGCGCGCGCGACGCGGCGGCGCGAGGGCG
Organism: Polyangiales bacterium; assembly: GCA_039809605.1. GTDB lineage: Bacteria > Myxococcota_A > Polyangia > Polyangiales > CAISKJ01. Next base: position 2,413 of record JBDHVF010000987.1, read on the forward strand.
ACGATCAGAACGGCGGTGTACACACGCACCCTCCTGCGTGACGATGGCGACGGATCGCGGCGAGGCGTCGGGCTGTCGACGGGGTGCGACGTCGGAGGCCCCATCCCCCCGTCGTGGGGCTTCTACCCGTTGCTCGCTGCACGGCTCCGACGCGGGCGACGGCATGGCGGGTCGCAGGGCGCGCGCTCAGGGTGCGGAAGACGGGGCTCAGAAGTTCGTGCCGACGTCGCCGATCGAGAGGCTCGGGCCGAACACCAGGCCGAAGGGCGAGCCCGTCTCGCCGGCCGCGATCGCGCGCGACACCTCGTACTCGAACCACACGTGCAGGCTGATCGAGGTCTGGGTGGCGCGGGAGCGGTTCGCGATGGGCACCGACAGCCCGAGGCCCGCCACGAGCGCGACCTGCCCGTGCGACGAGGTCGCCGGGTCGGTGTCGCCCGCGATGCCCACCCACATCACGCCCGCCTCGAGGCCCACGGGGAACTCCGCGCCCTCGCGCGACAGGAGCGTCATCCGGAACAGCGCGCCCGCGTTGAGCGACAGGATCCCCGTGTGCCCCTGGTCGGCCACGCGGAACAGCCCCGTCGGGATGGCCGCGGTGGCGTAGAGCCTCCCGCGGTCGGTGCCGAACACGAGCGTCCACTGCACCTCGGCGCCCTCGCCCTCGCCCTGGTCGTCGGCGTGTCCGACGCGCACCACCACGCGGTCGAACGGGTCGGTCACGCCCGTGAGCGCCACGCGCCTCGCCGCGCCGCCGGGCAGCAGCAGCACGCGGCGGTCGAAGCCCGCGCCCGAGCGCGCCTCGCCGTCGGAGCTCGTCACCGTGACCGCCGCGCGGAGCCGCTGCGCGCCGTCGGCGACCCCCACCTG
>JBDHVF010000988.1:0-3279 GCA_039809605.1 Polyangiales bacterium
GTTGCTCGCCCAGGCCCGCCGCGCCGCGCGCCACGCCTCGCGCGGCCGCGAAGCCCGCTCCGCCCCCATCACGCCGAGGAGCCCCAACAGTATCGGAACGCTCCACCACGGGTCCTGCCGACACACCCGCTGACTCGACGAGACCACCGGCACCGATCACCTCATCGTGAAGATCACGCGCTCTCTCTCACCAAGAGACGCCCGGCTTTCGAAGGGCAGGAGCCGCCTCCTACAGCGTTCGTGCCAGCGGGACGGGCGCGTGGCCGCCGTCGCGTGACCTCGCGCGTGTCGCTCGAAATCTCCCGAGCGACATTTCGGCGCACGCCCCCGACGGGGGTGGCGCGGCGGGGCCTCGCCTCGCCTGCGCCGCGTCTTGCATCGGCGCGGGGGCGTGCGCGCGCCGCGCTCGACCGCCAGGAGAACACTCGAAAGTGCCGACACGAAGAGCTTCGCCCCCGCCCTTCAGGGCCGCGCCCCCCATGCCCACGGCGACGCTGGTGTCCTCGATCCGCCCCGAGCGCATCGACGCCCTGCTCGCGCCGTGGATCCCCGACGCGCACGACCGCGTCTTCGTGGTGCGCTGCGCCCTGGCCGAAGGCCCCGTTCACCACCGGGGCGCGAGCTACGCGCTGCTCGCCCTCCTCGGGCTCCTGGTCGAGGAGCTCGGCCCGGTCTCGCCGCGCGCCGACGGCGACGCCGTCGCGGTGCCGATGCGCGTGCCGCCCCACGTCGCCGCGACGGAGCGCGACCACGAGTACCCGCTCCAGATGCCGCTCGCGGCGCTCGAGCGGCTCGCGCCCCGCGGCTCGACCGAGCTCTCGGCCCTCGTCGACTGCCTGCTCGACGGGCCGGCGCACCACGCCCTCGCGAACGCGGCGATGGTGTGCCTCCTCGACGCGCTCCTCGCGCGCGTCCAGCGGGCGCCCGCGTGACGGCGCTGCCGCGGGGAATCGATCAGGCGTTCGAGATGGCCGCCGCGGAGCTCGGGATGTGCGCCGCGGCGCGGCTGTTCGTGCGGGAGCTCGCGGCGGCGGGCGGCGACGACCTCGTGCGCGAGGCGTGCGACCGGCTCGGGCGCGCCTACCCCGTGATCGACTTCGTCGCGGCGCGCCACCTCGCGGGCGAGGGCGAGCTCCCGGTCGACGCGGCGCCCGTCCGTGAGGCGCTCTCGGGCGTCGCGCGCGTGCTCGTCGTCGGCGTCGAGACCGACCACCTCGACGCGCTCGTGCCGCTGCTGCCCGAGGCGACCCTCGGGCTCGTGCTCGACGCGGGCGGGCTCGACCCCGACTTTCACCGCGTGCTGGCGAACTACGGCGGCCGCGTCGAGGGCGTCGCGCTCGGCGACGTCGCGCGCTGGTCGGGGCGCCGCAGCGCGCTCGTGACCTTCGTCTACGGCCACCGCGGCGCGACGATCCACGTGAGCAGCGCGTGGCTCCGCGTGTCGGGGCCCGACGTGCGCGCGCAGTTCCGCAGCCTCGTCGGCTGGGACGTGTTCGGCAGCCCCATGCGCCTCTACCCCCGCTGGCTGGTCTCCGCGAGCCTCGACGACCTCTCGGTGCTGGTCGGTCCATGAGGGCGTCACAGCTCGTCCTCACGTCGATCCTCGCGGCCGCGCTCGTGCTCCAGGCGCTCGTGCCCGCCCGGCGCATCCTCGTCGTCACGGTCGCCGCGGGCCTCACCGCGCTGGCGTCGACCCTCCTCGGCGTCGCCACGAGCGCGGAGCTGCTCGCCGGCGTGCCGTGGGACGTGATCGTCATCCTGGTGACGCTGGGGCTGCTCTCGCAGCTCTTCGCCGCGTCACGCGTCTTCGACCGCCTCGCCGTCGCGGCCGCGCGCGCGAGCCGCGCCGACCCGTCGCGCGTCGCGACCGTCTTCGCCGTCGCGATGTACCTGGTGAGCGGCGTGGTGAACAACATCACCGCGCTGGTGCTGGTGCTCCCGGTGCTCCTCGTGCTCCTCAGGCTCTCGGGCGCGAGCCAGCGCTACCTCACGTGGACGCTCGGCGCGCTCCTCGTCGCATGCAACCTCGGGGGCGCGGCCACGCCCATCGGTGATTTCCCCGCGATCCTGCTCCTGGGCCGCGGCAGCATGACGTTCAACGCGTACCTCGCGCGGGCCGCGCCCGCGACGGCCGCGGCGCTCGCGGCGGTGCTCCTGGTGATCCGCCTCGCGGTGCGTCCCGCGCGCGACGTGCCCGACGACCCCGTCTCGGCGCGGCTCACGCGGGCCACGGTCACGGCGCTGCACCGGAGGATCGAGGTGGACCGCGCGACCTTCATCCCCTCGGCGATCGCCCTGGCCCTGATGATCGCCGCGTGGGTGCTCCTGCCCGCGCGCCTGCGCATCGGCCCGGAGCTGGTGTGCTGGCTCGGCGTCGGCGCGGCGCTCCTCGCGGCCCGCAGGCGCGGCGAGGCGCTGGCGCGCGCGGCGGTCGACGCCGAGGCGGTGCTCTTCCTCCTGTCGCTGTTCGTGATGGTGGGCGCCGTGCGGCGCACCGGCGTCTTCGACGAGACGGCGCGCGCCCTGACGAACCTCCCCGTGCCGCCCGCCGTGCAGCTCGTGCTCTTCCTTGTGATGGCGGGCGTGCTGACGGGGGTGTTCTCCGCGGGCCCGAGCATGGCGGCGCTGCTCGACGTGGCCGAGGTGCTCGCGAGGCGCCTGCCCGGCTCCGCGGTGTACGTCGGCCTCGCGCTCTCGGTCTGCGCCGGCAGCTCGCTCCTGCTCACCGCCGCGACCTCGGGACCGCTGGCGCAGGCGCTGACCGAGCGCGCCGGGCTGCGCGACGCCGAGGGCGCACCCCTGCGCTTCGGCTTCGTCGAGTTCCTGCCCGTGGGCGCCGTGAGCTTCGTGATCATCCAGCTCACGGCCGTCGCCTACGCGATCGTCACGCTCGCGGCCGGGCGTTGACGCGGCCGCGCGGCCGAGGCGTCGGCGACGTGCGGCGTCGATCCGTGGGTGCGGCGACCGCCGCAGCGCAGCGACACGTCGCCCTCGGAGCGCACGTGCGTCGGCACCCGAGCGCCCGTCAGCCGTTGCCACGCCGTCACGTCGACGCCCTCCCGTCGCCAGGTCGCGTGGCGACCGACGCGGTGCCGAAGCGTCCGTCTGAGCGTCGCGTGGCTGCTGCGATCCGATTTGCAGGCTCGTAGGAGCGCTCGGCCGAGCCAACGCCTCATGCCAACCGCAGGTCAATCTGGCCGCCTTCGCGGAGCCCCCACCCAACGCTGCCGCGCGCCCCGCCCCCGCGGAGCCCCCACCCAACGCTGCCGCGCGCCCCGC
>JBDHVF010000989.1:0-3266 GCA_039809605.1 Polyangiales bacterium
GCGGCGGCGCGGCGGGCAACGGCGGTGCGCTCCTCTTTCTCGTCGACGTGACCTTTCAAGACGGAGCGTTCGCGGGCCAGCAGGCCACCGTTCACCTCGCGGGCCTGCCCGACTACGACGCCGCGCGCGGCGACCTCGTGGTGCGCGACCTCGACTACACCCTCGAGACCCGCAGCGCGCTCGTGGAGTTCGGCGAGTGGTTCCTGCGTAGCGGCCTGCGCGCCCAGCTCGCCGAGCGCGCGCGGTTTCCGCTCGGCGACCGCATCGCGCGGCTGCGCGCGAGCGCCGAGCGCGCCCTCACGCGCGAGATCGCGCCGGGCACGCGCCTCGAAGGGCGCCTCACCTCCGTGCAGCCCCAGGGCGCGTTCGTCACCCCGCAGGGCGTCACCCTCCGGGTCATCGCGCAGGGCACCGCCCGCGTCACCCAGGACGTCGGCGCCCTGCACCTCACCGGCTCCTGAACCGCCTGCGGACACGCGCTGCGCGGCAGCGCGGGTGGGGGCCGCCTGGCATTGCTACGAACCTTCGAATGCGCCGCGTTCGCGCGCCGAAGCTCTTGGCGCGACGGCGGGGTGTCGCCTACCTTCGCGGCTCCGCATGACAGACCCGCTCCCTCGCCTCGACTACGACGCGTTCGCGCGCGACCTCGAGGCCATTCGCGCCGAGGCCGTGGCCTCGCTCGGCCCCGACGACTTCGCCCACCTTCGCCGCATGGAGCGCTGGGGCCACGCGTGCGCCGCGCTCGGCTACGCCACGGCGTGGATCGCGCCCAACCCCGTCTCCGCCGCGCTGATCTCGCTCGGCGCGACGGCGCGCTGGACCATCGTCACGCACCACGTCACCCACGGCGGCATGGACCGCGTGCCCGGCGTGCCCGCGCGCTACACCAGCAAGGGCTTCGCGAAGGGGCGCCGGAGGCTCGTCGACTGGTTCGACTGGATGCTCCCCGACGCGTGGCACTACGAGCACAACGTGCTGCACCACTACCACACCAACGAGGCGAGCGACCCCGACCTGGTGGAGCAGAACTTCGAAGCCCTGCACCGCCCCGGCGTGCCCATGGCCCTTCGCTACCTCGCCGCGGGCTTCTACGCCCTCACGTGGAAGTTCACCTACTACGCGCCCAACACCTACCTCGTGCTGCGCCGCGCGGAGCGGGCGCGCGCCGAGGGGAGGCCCGTCTCGGTGAGCGGCATCGCGAACCCCGACCCGTTGCTCACGGCCTTCGACCCGCGCACCGCCGACGGACGGCGCTTCTGGCGCGAGTGCGTGCTGCCCTACGGCCTCGGGCGCTTCGTGGCGATCCCCGCGCTCTACCTCCCGCTCGGCCCGTGGGCGGCGTTCAGCGTGTGGGCCAACTCGGTGGGGGCCGAGGCGCTGCACAACCTCCACACGTTCGCGGTGGTGGTGCCCAACCACGCGGGCGACGACCTCTACCGCTACGACCGCGGCGTGACCGACCGCGCGGAGTTCTACGTGCGCCAGGTGCTCGGGAGCGTGAACTTCTCGACGGGCGGCGACGTGCGAGATTTTCTGCACGGCTTTCTCAACTACCAGATCGAGCACCACCTCTGGCCCGACCTTCCGCCGCGGGCCTACCAGCGCGTGCAGCCGAAGGTGAAGGCCGCGTGCGAGCGCCACGGCGTTCCGTACGTGCAGGAGCCCATCGCCCGCCGCCTCGGCAAGCTCCTCGACGTGATCGTGGGCCGCGCGTCGATGCGCCGCGGAGAGACGCGCGCGAAGGGGGCGCGGCGGCCGTCGCCCGCGGCCGCCGAGGCGGGGTGAGCGGTCGCTACGGCAGGTTGCTCGTGGCGACGGGCCCCTCGCGGTTCGACGTGTTGCCGTCGCCGATCTGGCCGTAGTAGCCCGCGCCCCAGCAGCGCACGGTGCCGTCGGCGAGCAGCGCGCACGAGTGGTAGTTGCCCACGGTGGCCTCGCGCGACGAGGGGATCTGCACCTCGCTGAAGGTGCGCGTGCACGCGACGGTGTCGAAGTCGAGCGGGCACGAGTCGCGCCCGCGAGACCCGAGGCCGACCTGGTACTCGTCGTTGCGGCCCGCGCAGCGCACGCCGCCCTGCGTGAGCACCGCGCACGTGTGGTAGCGGCCCGCGGCGAGCTGCGCGACGCCCGTGAGCTCGGGCACCCGCGCCGGCGACCGCGCGCACTGGAAGTCACGGCTCGTGCCCGCGCTGCACGCCGCGGTGGTCGCCGAGCCGAGCTGGCCGAGGTCGGCCCAGCCCCAGCACTGCACCGAGCCGTCGGTGAGCGCGGCGCACGTGTGCGAGCCGCCCGCGGCGATCTGCGCGACGCCCGCGAGGCCCGCGACGGCCGTGGGCGAGGGGCGGGGCGAGTCCTGCGACTCGACCATCCCGTTGCCGAGCTGCGCCGAGTCGTTGAGGCCCCAGCAGCGCACGGTGCCGTCCATGAGCAGCGCGCACGAGTGGTTGCGGCCGAGGGCGATCTGCCGGACGTTCGACAGGCCCTCGACGGCGCGCGGGCGCCGCTGGCAGCGGGCGTTGATGCCGTCGCCCGGGTCGCAGTCGCCGTCGCTCATGGCCGCGGGGAGGCCGCACTGGCCGAACTTGTTGTTGCCCCAGCACTGCACGGTGTTGTCCATGAGCAGCGCGCAGACGTGAAAGGCCCCGTAGGCCACCTGGCGCGCCGCGGGGATCGCCACGCGCGTGGGCATCGGGTGCGCGGTCGTGTCGTTGTTGCCCTGGCCGAGCTCTCCCACGTCGTTGGTGCCCCAGCACCACACCGAGCCGTCGCGCTTGAGCGCGCACGTGCCGCCGTTGCCCGCGGCCACGTCGGTCACGTCGGCGAGGTCGGGCACGTCGCGCGGGGTGTTCTCGCAGGGCAGCGTCTGGGCGGGGTCGCTCTCGGGTACGCGGCAGCGCTGGCGGCTCTCGGCCACCGCCACCCCGAGCTGGCCGTTGTCGTTCGCGCCCCAGCAGCGCACGCGCCCCGACGAGAGCACCGCGCACGTGTGCGCGAACGACCCGCCCGAGATGTGCACCACCCTGGGAGCGCCCGCGTCGGCGCCCGCGTCGTCGCCCGCCTCGGCGCGCGCGTCGTCGCCCGCGTCGTTGGGCGGCACGTCGGCCGTGGGGCGCATGGCGTTGGGGGTCGACCCGCTGCACCCGGCGAGCGCGGCGAGCAGGAGCACGGCGAGGCGTTGCGCGCGAGACATGGCCGCGGAGGTTCCAACGTGCGGACCCGCGGCGCAAGGGCGTTCACGGGCGCCGGCGACGTCGCGTCGCGAGGGC
>JBDHVF010000990.1:0-3265 GCA_039809605.1 Polyangiales bacterium
GGTCGCTTCCCAAGTGGGGCTACACGATCCGGCCGCACCGTCGAAATTGACAAAGTTATTTTCGGCCAAGCCCTAACGGCGGAGCGCGTTGACGTTCACCGCCGACCTCCTGCTCCTTGACCAGGGCGTTCCACGCGAGGGCGACCTTGACGTGCCTCGGCCCGCGCGCGCCCCTCGGCACCGCGACCCGGTAGCGAAAGGTCGACTCCCCCGTGGTCGCGTCGAAGTCGGCCGGGGAGAGCGTGCCGACGTCCCAGCCGCGGCGAGAGCCCGCGCGGTTCCTGCGAACGCGCCTGCGGGCGATCTCGACGCTCTCCATCGCGTCGAGCACGCCCGAGCCGTCGAGCGCGTCGACGCCCGCCGAGACGTCGTCCCACCACGCGCCCCCGCGCAGGTTGCCCCGCGCGCCCGCGAGGAGCACCGCGCGGCAGCCCTGGGGCCACGACCGCAGGACGCCGTCGACGCCCTGGACGAGCGCCACACAGCCGGCCACCGCGGGCGACGCGAAGCTGGTGCCGGTCTTCGTGACGCCCACGGCGCTCACGGTCGTCGCGTTGGCGCAGAGCTCGGGCAGCTCGCGGTCGCCGTTCGGCGACGCCGGGTTGCGGAACGCCGACTTGTCCCAGACCTCCGCCGCGCCGTCTCGGTGGCCGCCCACGGTGAGGCCGTTGTAGCCCTTGTGGTTCACGTACTCCGAGTCGGCCGGCACGATCCCCTCGTCGCGCAGGTTGCCCGCGGCCTGCACCACGGTCGGGTACGGCTCGTCGAGCGCGAGCCAGTCTTTGTACACGTCGTCGAAGCTCAGGTCCGGACTGACGACCGCCTCCTTGCGGTGAAAGCTCTGGCTGATCACCGTGCATCCCTCCCCCACGGCCCAGGCGAGCGCGGCGACATCACGATCGTTGGCCGAGTAGAGCGCGCACTCGGGCGCGAAGCCCTTCGAGCCCACGGGCTGATTGTTGCGAATCACCGCGTGCACGAGCCTCGAGTGGTCCGAGGTCGCCGGCGTCGCGAGGTAGCTTCCGGCGATGACGAGCTGCGAGGTGTCGTCGGGCCCATCCTCGAACACCGCCACCCGCACGCCCTTGCCCTCGACGCCCGCCGCGTGCGCGGCGTCGGCGCGGGCATCGCCGAGGGAGACGTCGAGGTCGAGCACCATCGTACGGTCGACGTAGAACACCGCCGCCACCGCGGGGTCGGCCGCCGCCCGTCGGATCGCGTCGGGAGCCATCGTCGCATACACCACGGGCGCGCGGGGATCGGGCGTGAGCGACGGCGAGAGCCCCAGGGAGGCGACGCGCTCGATGAAGGCCCGGCGCGCCGACGCGATGCGCTCGAGGCGCGCGCGGCCCGCGTCGGTCGGGCCTCGGGCGGCGACGTCGGGGCTGCGATCGCCCGGGGCGGGATGGCCGTCGTGGCGCAGCCACAGCGCGACGTCGAGGGCCTCGGGGCCGCGCGCCATCCGCTCGAAGAGGCCGGGGTGCAGCTTGCCGAAGCGGGCCGCGCGGCTCTCCTGCACGGCGCGCTGCAAGGCGCCCGGGTCGACGGCGGCGCCGTCGTGATCGAACGCCAGAACCCGACGCGCCCGGGTCGCCCGGTGCGTGGTCTTCAGGAGGTCGACGAACGCCCCCGCCGGTCGAGCGAACGGCGGCAGGCGGCGCACGAGGAGGCCGTCGCGGACGAGGCGCGTGAAGCTCCCGACGCGCAGCGTCGACGGCACCAGCGCGAGGGTGTCGGCGACGAAGAAGGGGATCGAGCGAGGCCCTCCCACCGCGCGCCCGCGGGCGCCGCGCAGAGGGTCGATCTCGAGCACGTGGCGGCCCGGCGGCAGCGGCGCGGCGGGGCGCACGCGCACACGACGCCCGCCGAGCGTGACCTCGACGGTCGCGTCGAGCCCCCGAAGCCGGACGCCCGCGCGCGCGGACTCCTCGTCGACCGGTCGATCGAGGTCGAACCGGAGCGAGAACCCCGGCGGCACGTACTCGAACGGACTCACGCTGACCGTGTGGATCATCGGCACCCCTCCCCCTCGCTCGACGCGCGCGCCGAGCGCCCACGATGACACCAGCGAGCGGCCGCCGACGTCAAGCGCCGCAGAGGTTGCTACACGTGCGCGAACGCGTCGAAGTAGCGCGCGGCCACGAGCGCCGCGGCGTTCGCCGCCGTCATCGCGGCGATGAGCGTCACGCAGTACGGCGACACGAGGCGCGGGCTGCGCGCGAGGCTCGCCGCGGCGCTCCACGCGCCGAACACGAGCCCGAAGAGGCCGCCGACGGCGACGTAGATCACGCCCCCGACCGAGAGCGACGGGAGCACCCTCAACGCCAGGAGCGTGAAGGGCACCACGAGGCCGAAGCACGCCGCCGAGAGCGCCGCCGCGACGAGCACCACCGACGCGCGGAGCGCGACGCGCAGCGCAGGGTTCGGTGTGAAGGGCGACATGACGGGCGCGATTGGACAGGACGCGAGGCCCCTGCGTCAACCCGCGCCGCGGGAGTGCACACGGCTTCCGCTCGACCGACAGGCCCCCTGTCGGCCATCGTTCCGGCGTACGCTCCTCGCGATGAAGGCCGCGAAGGGAGACATCAAGGCGCGACTCGACGCGCTGCGCGATGAGGCGCGGGAGCAACGGGCCCGTGACGCGCGGCGGGCCGAGGCGCTCATCGCCACGATCGAGCGCAAGCGCCCGCGCATCGAGCGGACCTTCTACGACGTGGCCCGGTGCCTCGACGAGCTGCGCCGCGACGACCTGCACCTCGCGCTGGGCTTCGCGAGCTTCGACGCGATGCTCCGGGGCAGGGCCCTCTTCAGCCCGACGCAGGCGCGCAAGCTCGTGGCCGTCGCCCGCGCTCTCCCCCGCGAGGCCGCGCTCCGGCTCGGCTCCGAGCGCGCGAGCGCGGTGGTCGTCTACGCCGCGGCGCTGGGGAGCGACCCCTCGAAGCTCCTCGCCGGCGGTCACCGCGTCGGGGATGTGACCCTCGACCGGGCGACGCCGCGCGCGCTCCGCGAGGCCGCCCGCGCCGCGAGGCCCCCGAGGCCCCGAGACCTCGAAGCGCGACGGGCGATGGAAGCGCGCGTGCGCCGCGTGAAGCGCTGGCTGCGCGCGCAGGGCGTTCGGGGCGCGACGGTGTCGCACGCCCGCGACCGGGTGACCATCACGCTCGCGCTCGACGCGGCCGACGCGCTCTGACTCAGGTTTGGCCGTTGACGAGTCTCGCTGCGTGTGAACGCGGCGCGCGAGTTCGCACGGCCCCCTCACCGCGCT
>JBDHVF010000991.1:0-3262 GCA_039809605.1 Polyangiales bacterium
AACAGACGTTGCCGGGCGGGCGCGAGCCGCAGCCGCCGCAGCGCCCCGCGATGCACGGCCGCCCCGCGAGGCAGGTGTTGCCGCACGAGCCGCAGTTGTTCGCGTCGGTCGAGAGGTCGACGCACGCCGCGGCGCAACGGGTCTGCGTCGGCCCCGTACACGCCACGTCGGGCGGCGGAAGGTCGGGCGCGACGTCGGGCGGAGGCGCGTCGGGCGGAGGCGCCGTGTCGGTCGCAACATCCTCGCGGGCGTCGAGCGCGGGCGCGTCGGACGACGGAGCGTCGGCCGCGGGCGCGTCGGGCGACGGAGCGTCGACCGCGGGCGCGTCGGCCGCCGCGTCGAGCGGCCCCGAGTCGGCGGGGCGCTGGCTGACGGTCTCGGCCGAGCATCCGACGAGCGCAAACAGAAGAGTCGGCGTCGTGAAGCGCATGGCGCATGGTCGCAAGGCCGACGCACCGTGCGCAACGGCGACGCACCGATTCCGCGCGACGTCGCGTTCGTGCGCAGCGCCGCCGTCGCGCCGCGGCACGCCGCGCGGCTCGACTCGTGCACCGAGCATCCGAGCGCCGTCACCCTCACCCTCGAACCGGGAGCCGTGTCCGTGATCCTCTGGTGCGCCTACTGCCAGACCTTTCAGGGCGAGGAGCCGCCCTTCGACGATTACGCCATGACCCACGGCCTCTGCGCGGCGTGCGACGCGAAGGACGTCGTCGCCGACGCCGCGGCGATGCACGCGCTGCAACCGCTGGTGGAGTTCCACCGGCGGCTTCGCGCGAGGGCGCGCGCGAGCGACGAGATACGGGTGAAGGACCTGCTCGACGAGGCCCGCGGACTGGGCGTGAGCCCGGTCGACCTGCTCCTCGGCCTGGTGCAGCCCGCGCTCTACGAGATCGGCGACCTCTGGGCGCGCGGCGAGGTCACGGTCGCCACCGAGCACCGCTTCAGCTTCACCATGGAGCGCGTCGCGAGCGCCGTCGCAGAGGCCCTGCCGTCGTCGACGCCGCGGCCCGGCGAGCTCGACTACCTGCTCGTCAACGCCGAGGGGAACGGCCACACGCTGGGGCTGCGCTTCCTCGACGTCTTCCTGCGGTCGCGCGGGCGCTCGACGGTGCTCGTGGTGCCGGGGCTGCCGTCGGGCGAGGTGGTGGCCCTCGCGCGCGCGCTCGCGCCGAAGACGCTCGGCATGTCGATCGCGCAGCCCGAGCAGCTCGCGGCCGTGCGCGAGGTCACGCGCGCGCTGGCCGACGCGCCGCGCGGGCCCGCGGTCGTCGTGGGCGGCTACCCCGTGAAGACGGGCCTCGCGCTCGACCCCGCCCTCGGCGCGAGGGCCGTCACCGACCCCTTCGCGCTGCTCGAAGCGCCCGCGGCCGTTGCCTTCGACGCGCCGCTGCGGTGAAGTCGCGCCGATGCGAGCGAGCGCGGCGATGCGGACGGTGCTCTGCCTGACGGGCATCGCGTCGGCGGCGTGCGAGCACCGGCGCACCGCGGTGGTGGTGGTGGTCGACACCAACATGCTCCAGGGCGACGCCGTGGCCGCGCCGGGCTCGTCGCGCTATCGGCTCACGCGCCTCGAGGCGAACGTGACCTGGGGCCCCACGCCCGACCCCACCGAGAACGCCTTGAACGACCGCTACGACGTGCGCGTGGGCGCGCCCAACGACCTCGACGCGGCCGTCGCCCGCGTGCGCCTGCCGTACCCGATCTTCTACCTCCAGTCGCCCGACCCCTCGACGCCGCGGTGGGTGCACGTGACCGTGCGCGCCGAGGTCGTCGACGCGGCGGGCGCGCCTGTCAGCGTGGGCCCGTTCGAACGCACCACGCGCTTCGTCGAAGGCGTGACCCACACGCAGGTGGTGTACGTCGACGACCGCTGCGTCGGCCGCGTGTGTCCCGCGGGGCAGACCTGCGGCCTCGGCGGCAACTGCATCCCCGTCATGCAGGAGCCCCCGGGGCCCGCGGGCTCGCCGAAGGGGACGCTCGGGCCGCCCGGCGGTGGCCCCTGCCCCGACGGGCCTGGCTTCTGCGTGACGCCCACGGGCGACGCGGGCGCGACCGACGACCTCGGCGACGCGGGCGTGGACCTCGACGGCGCGACCGACGACCTCGGCGACGCGCGCGGCGATGGCGGCGCGGACGCGTCTGTCGACATGGGCCCGGCCTCCGACGCCGACCCGCTCGCGCCGGGCGCGTGCTCGCCCGTCACGAGGCGCGACGAGGACAACGACGAGGTCTCGGGCGGCGGCACCTGCAACGGCCTCCGCGGCGCCTTCACCGCCCGTGGGATCAACGTGGGGTACTACCCCTTTCGACTGCTCGTCGAGACGCCCCTCGTGTACGACGTGAGGGCGGGCGAGGCGGGGGCCGTGATCGCCACCGCGCCCGAGAACGCGCTCGTCGCGCTCGCGTCGACGGGGCCCAACTACAGCACGCGCTGCCAGGTCGACGCGGGCGTGGTGCGCGTGTGCTGCCCCGCGGAGCCCACGGGCTACTGCACCAACGCCGACAGCGCGTGCGAGAGCGACATCCCCCCGCTGCGCGCGTGGCGCCGGGTCCCAGGCGACCGCCCGTACGCGTTCTGGGGCTACGTGGTCGAGGGCGAGGGCGCGGGCACGCTGGGGTGGTTCCTCTTCGGGCCGAGCGCGGCGCTCTACGACGGGCGCACGGGGCGCAGAGACACCGCGGGCCCACGCGGAAACGAGTTCGAAGTGGCCGGCTGCGGCGCGTACCGCAGGCCCGACCGCGCGACGTCCTGCGCGGCGGTCAACCGCTGCGACGAGGGCGACGACGGCTGCCAGCGCTGCCCCGGCGACGCGTGCCGCCGTCGGCTCGACCCGACGGCGAACCGCTCCGACGTGATCCGTCCGCGCTCGGGCGCGGCGGATTCGTCGTGGGGCCCGTCGCTCCGCTGGGCCGCGCACTCGTCGCCGAAGGGGTGGCTGCGCTGGGGCGACCGCGTGCAGGTCTACTACCGCACGCGCGACCGCAACGGAGACTGGTGGGCCTTCGTCGAGGTGCTGCGCGCGCCGGGCAGCGCGCTCACTCCCGCGAACGGCTCTCCCGTCGACGCCCGCTGCAACGCCGCCGACGGGTGGAGCTGCGACCCCTGCCGCAACGGCGGCACGTGCGGCTGGGTCGACGGCCGCTACCTCGAAGCCGCGGTGTTCGACGGCGCCGACGGGTGCTGAGGGCCCTCCCCCCGTCCCCCTCCCGCGGAAGCGGGAGGGGGTGCCCGGGAGTAGCCTGCATACCCTCACCCCCCGCC
>JBDHVF010000992.1:0-3262 GCA_039809605.1 Polyangiales bacterium
CGGCTCGCGCTCGACGCGCAGCGACTCGCGTCGGCGGCGCAGTTCGACGAGCTGCTCGCGCTCGCGTCGATGCGCGACGTGACCCCGCACCGCTACCAGATCGAGACCGTGCGGCGCGTGCTCAGGGCCCTGCGGGGCCGCGGCATCCTCGCCGACGAGGTGGGCCTCGGCAAGACCGTCGAGGCCATCATGGTGCTGCGCGAGTATCAGGTGCGCGGCATGGTGCGGCGCGCGCTGATCCTGACGCCGCCGGCCCTCGTCGCGCAGTGGGCGGGCGAGCTCGCGCAGAAGGCCGACGTCGCCGCGCGCACGACCGACGACGCGCGGCTGCGCGAGGCGCCCGAGGCGTTCTGGAACGAGCCCGGCGTGGTGGTCGCCTCGCTCGCGCTGGCCCGCGGCGCGAGGCACGCGCCCCTCGTGAGCGCGTCGCCGTGGGACCTGGTGGTGGTCGACGAGGCGCACCACATCAAGAACCGCGCGACGCTCGGGTACAAGCTCGTGAGCGAGCTCAAGCGGCGCTTCCTCCTGCTGGTGACGGCGACGCCGGTCGAGAACGACCTCGAGGAGGTCTACAACCTCGTGACGCTCCTGCGCCCCGGGCAGTTCGACACGCCCGCGGCGTTCCGCAAGCGCTTCGTCGACCCGAAGGACCCCACGCGCCCGCGCGACCGCGAGGCGCTGCGCGCGCTGCTCGCCGAGGTGATGGTGCGCAACACCCGCGCGCAGTCGGGCCTCGCGCTGCCGCCGCGCTTCGTGTCGACCGTGGCGGTCGACCCCTCGCCCGACGAGAGGGCGCTCTACGACGCCGTCGTGGCCTTCGTGCGCGCGCACCACGACGACCCGTCGCTCTCGCTCGCGGCCACGTCGCTGCTGCTCGAGGCCGGGTCGAGCCCGCGCGCGGTGCGGACCACCCTCGCGCGCATGGCCGACAAGCGCGCCGGGCGCGGCGCGAAGGGGCTGCGCGACGAGCTCGCCGGGCTCGCGGCGACCGCGGCGAAGGTCTCGGGCACGCGCAAGGTCGACGCGCTGCTCGGCGTGCTCGCGGCGCAGCGCGAGCCGGTGCTGGTGTTCACGCGCTTCCGCGAGACGCTCGACGAGGTGGTCGCCGCGGTGGAGCGCGCCGGCGCGGCGGCGGTGCCCTTTCACGGCGGCCTCGACGAGCGCGCGAGGCAGCGGGCGCTCGAGCGCTTTCGCGCGGGCGGCGCCGTGGTGATGGTGGCCACGGCGACGGGCAGCGAGGGGCACAACCTGCAGCACTGCAACGTGCTGGTGAACTTCGACCTGCCGTGGAACCCCATGGCCATCGAGCAGCGCATCGGCCGGCTGCACCGCATGGGTCAGACCCGCGAGGTGCACGTCTACAACCTCTGCGCGCGCGGCACCATCGAGGAGCGCGTGCTCGACGTGCTCGACCGCCGCGTGCAGCTCTTTCAGCTCGTGGTGGGCGAGATGGACATGGTGCTCGGCAACATCGCCGACGAGCGCGACCTCGAGGAGTGGATCGCCGCCTCGGTGGCCCGCTCGAAGACCGACGCCGAGGTCGACGCCACGTTCGACCGCCTGGCCGAGGAGCTGCTCGCCGCGCGCGGGCGCTACGAGAAGACCCGCGCCCTCGACGAGGCCCTCTTCGGAAAGGACTTCGAAGCGTGAGCGCCGCGGAGCTGCCCGACCCGCTCGGGTTCACGGCGCGCGCGCTCGCCGCGCGGGGCGCGCTCGTCGAGGTCGAGGGCGCGCGAGCCGTCGCGCTGCTCCCGGCGCCGCTCGCGGCCGAGCTCTCGCTGCCCGAGGAGCTCGCCGTCTCCGCCCACCCCGTCGAGGGCGGCGCCGCGGTCGCTTGCGGCATCGGCTCGCCGCTGCTCGAGCGCCTCGCGGCCGACGCGCGGCGGGCCGTCCCGTGGGTCGCGCTCGCGCCCGACGTCGACGCGCCGAAGGTCTCGCACGCGACCGGCCTCGCGGCGCGCGCGGTGGTGCGCAACGGGCTGGCCGAGGTGCTCGACGCGAGCGTCGGCGACGTGACCTACGCGCGCGCGTCGGTCGCGTGGGCGGTCGAGGCCGACGACCGCTACGAGGGCGTGCTGCACGTCGCCGCGGGCCCCGACGGCGCCGAGCGCGACGCGCGCGTGCAGGCGCTGCTCGAGCCCGCCGCCCACGACGGCGCTGCGGCCACGCTCGACGCGCCGTCGCTGCGCCCCCTGCTGCGCGCCCTGCCGGAGCGGATCTCGTCTGCGCTCGAAGGGGCCGTCGGCGACGCCCTCGCGTCGATCGAGCGCCGCCACGCGCGCGACCACGACCGCATGTGCGAGTACTTCGCGGGGCTCGTCGCCGAGGTCGGCGCGGGGCGCCGCAAGGTCGACCCGGCGACGCGGGCCGCCCGCGCCGCGACGATCGCCGCCGAGCGCGACGCGCGGCTGCGCGACCTCACGGTGCGCTACACCCCGAAGGTCACCGCGACGCCCGTCGCGCTGACCTTCGCGAAGCTCCCCGCGGTGCGCGTGCGGCTGCGCGTGCGGCGGCGCAAGGGCGAGCGCGAGCTGCGCGTGACGCTGCCCGGCGCCGCGCAGGCGCTCGACCTGCTGGCGTGCGACGGCTGCGGCGGGTCCACGGCGCGCCCCGCCCTCTGCGACGACCGGATGCACGTGCTCTGCGAGCGCTGCGCCCCGAACGCGCAGGGGCGTCTCGACTGCCTCGCGTGTGAGCGGGCCCGGCGCGAGCGGCGCGGGCGGTGAGCCTGCGCTCGCACCAGACTCGCATGATCGCCGCGCCATCCTCCGAGGAGCGGCACGCGATGCGCCGCGCGGCACGGCTCGTCGTAACGCTCGCTCCCGAACGCGTCAGCGACGTCTGCGCGCGAGGATGTCGTCGAGATCGGCCCGCATCAGCGCGGCGACGCGCGGACTCGGCGTCTCTGCGATCGCGCGGCGGAGCTCGCAAGCGCGCTCGTGCCACCTGCGCTCGCGGTGCGGGCACACGATCACGTCGTGAAGGCGCTTCTGACGCGCGATCGCCGCGGCGAAGCACGTCGGCCCGTACGCGTTGCGCTCGATGTTGCACGGCGCGCCGCACACGTCGCACGTGGCCCTCTCGAGCGCGCCCGGGTCGGTGAACCAGAGACCGTCCGACATCGGAGTCCTCCATCGTGCTGGTTGCCACCTTGCGAGCGCATTCGCGCGGCAGGTTGGTGGGCGTGGTCGCGTAAAGTATTTTGTGTCTGGCCTCCGGCAGTTTCTCCGAAACCCCTAGTGCAGAAGCGTTTTGGTGATCT
>JBDHVF010000993.1:0-3250 GCA_039809605.1 Polyangiales bacterium
TCGCGCGGCGCGTCGACCCCGGCGACACCGTGACCATCGCCGTGGGCGGCGTCGCCGATGCCCTCTTCGAGATCGCCGACCCGTCGCGGCTCGAGATCCGCGCCGAGGTCGAGGAGATCGACGCCCCGCGCCTCGCGACGGGCCTGCGCGCGCTCGTCGCGCCCACCGTGAGCGCGAGCGCCACGGGCGAGGGCTCGGTCGTGCGCCTCGGCCCGCGCATGGAGCGCCGCAGGCTCGGGCTGCAAGACGCCCGCGTGCGCGTCGACGGCATGGTGCGGGTCGCGTGGATCGCGCCGCGGCGGCCGGAGCAGTGGTCCGTCGGCCAGCGCGTCGAGGTGCAGATCGAGCTGCCGGCGCGCAGGGTGGCCGCGGCGCTCCCCCGCGGCGCGGTGCGCGTCGAAGACGGCCGCGCGCTCGTGCGCACGCCCGCGCTCGGGGGGCTCTGGTCGGTCGACCGCGCCGTGCGCATGGGCGCCGCCGACGAGCGACAGGTCGAGGTGCTCAGCCTCGCCGAAGGAACCCTCGTGGAGCTCCGCCCGCGCGCGCCGTGACCTGACCATCGTCAAGTACGCGGCGACGCGGAGAGAGCCTCATCGGCGCGCGCGCTGAGGTCGCAGGTTCGGCGCACGGCACCCGTGCGTCAGGGCCCGCGAGGCGCGGCGGAGGAGGAGCGTCCCATGGGTCATAGCCGTCTGTTCGATCGCGTTCGGAGGCTCGCGGGCGTGGCCCGCGTCGCCGATCGGCTGGGGTGCCGCGTCGACGACGCGCGCGGCGAGCTCGACGCGGCGCGGTCGCGCGCGCTCTCGCGGCGGCAGATGCTCGGCGCGCTGGGCGTGGCGGCGACGGCCGCGGTGGGCGTGACGCCCTTCACCGTGCGGGCGTCGCCGGTGCGCGGCCGCCCTCGCATCGCGATCGTGGGCGCGGGCCTCGCGGGGCTGGTGTGCGCCGAGCAGCTCGCGCGCCGCGGCCTCACGTGCACGCTCTACGAGGCGCACCCGAACCGCGTCGGCGGACGCGTGCTGAGCGACCGCGAGACCTTCCCGGGCCAGGTGGCCGAGTGCGGCGGCGAGATGATCGACACGGCGCACACGACGATGCTCCAGTACGCCCGCGACTTCGGGCTCGCGCGCGAGGACGTGATCCACGTCCCGGGCTCGTCGCGCTTCTACTTCTTCGGGCGCCTGCACACCGAGGACGAGGTCGTCGCCGAGTGGCGCCAGCTCGTGCCGCGGCTGCGCCCCGACCTCCAGTCGCTCTCGCGCGGGGGCCCCACGTTCTTCTCCCACAGCGCGGCCGACGCGGCGCTCGACACCACCGACCTCGCGACCTACCTGCACCAGCGCGCGGCCGACCTGCCGCTCATCCGCGAGGTGCTCTACCAGGCCTACGTCGCCGAGTACGGCCTGGAGTGCTACGAGCAGAGCTGCCTCAACCTCCTCCAGTTCGTGCACCTCGACCGGCGCAGCGGGCTCGCCGAGTTCGGCTCGAGCGACGAGCGCTTTCACCTCGTGGGCGGCAACGACGCGCTCGCGCGGGCCCTCGCGGCGCGCGTCACCGACGCGGGCAGCGCGATCGAGCGCGGCGCCTCGCTCACGCGCCTCGCGCGCAACGCCTCGGGCGAGTTCGAGCTCACCCTCAACGGCGGCGCGTCGCCCGAGGTCGCCGACGTGGTGGTCGTGGCCATCCCCTTCAGCGTGCTGCGCACGGTCGCCCTCGACGCGTCGCTGGGCCTCTCGGGCGACAAGCTCCGCGCGATCAACGAGCTCGGCTACGGCGACAACGTGAAGACCATGGTGCGCTTCGACCGCCGCGTGTGGGCCGAGCAGGGCGGCGACGGGCTGGCGTACTCCGACCTCGCCAACGTGCAGAACACCTGGGAGACCAACTACCGCGCGCCCGGCCGCGGCGGCGCGGGCATCCTCACCGACTACGGCGGCGGCACCCGCGGGTACGCGCTGCAGCAGAACCCCTCGCACAGCTTCGGCTGCGGCGGCTGCCACGCGGGGCCCCCCACCGACGCGCACCTCAGCGACGCGGGCGCCGCGTGGGTCAACGGCCAGATGGAGGCCTTCGTACGCGACCTCGACCTGATCTTCCCCGGCGCCGCCGCGGCCGCGTCGCGCGACGCGCGCGGGATGATCGTGGGCCGCCGCGGCCACTGGACCCCGCAGCGCTACAGCCGCGGGTGCTACACGGCGTACCGCCCGGGCCAGTTCACCACCCTCGCGGGCCTCGAGGCGCAGCCCGCGGGCCTGCTCAAGTTCGCGGGCGAGCACACCGACTCGTTCTACGAGTACCAGGGCTTCATGGAGGGCGCGTGCAACTCGGGCATCCGCGCCGCGCAGGAGGTCATCGACGACATCCGCGCGGGCCGCGTGTGATCGAGCGCGCTCAGGGCGCGGTGACGGTCAGGTCGTAGTTGAGCGTCGAGCTGGTGCCGTTCCAGTGGCAGTCGACGAAGAGGTAGTACGTCTGGCCCGCGGTGACCGTGAACGACACGTTCTCGGTGGGCCACGTGGTGCCGTGGGTGTCGCACGCGATCGTGGCGCCCGTGCATGACGTACGCACGTAGAGGGTCGCGGGCCAGAAGTTGCCCGAGAGCGTCGCGCGCGCGGTGCCCGACCGCGACGGCACCCAGCGGAACACCCGCTCGACGCCCTGCGTGCCGTAGCCCGCGCTGTACCCGCACGCGTCGCGGTACATGCCCGTGCCGTTGTACGACCCGGTGAGGCGCCCGCCCTCGGGCGCGACGACGTACGCGGTCGCGCAGGTCACGCCGTTGCCGCAGCCCTCGTCGACCACGCCGTCGCAGTCGTTGTCGCGCATGTCGCACGCCTCGGTCGACGCGTTGGCGACGCAGGTGCCGTCGCCGCAGCGGTTGTAGCCCGCGTTGCAGCGCGAGCCGCAGGTGCCCGACGCGCACGTGGCCGCGCCGTTGGCGGGCGCGGGGCAGGCGCGCCCGCACGTGCCGCAGCTCGCGGGGCTGTCGAGGCTCGACTCGCACCCGTCGGCGGCGCTGCCGTTGCAGTCGGCCCACCCCGCGTTGCAGCGCGAGCCGCAGGCGCCCGACGCGCACGTGGCCGCGCCGTTGGCGGGCGCCGGGCACGCGTGGCCGCACGCGCCGCAGTGCGAGGGGCTCGTGGCGAGCGCCGTCTCGCAGCCGTTCGAGGCGCTCCCGTCGCAGTCGCCCGCGCCCGCGGCGCAGGTGAACGAGCAGCGGCCGTCGGCGCAGCGCGCGGCGCTCGCGCCC
>JBDHVF010000994.1:0-3242 GCA_039809605.1 Polyangiales bacterium
GCGCCCGCGCGTCCGCATGACCGTGTCGGCGCTGCGCGAGGCCGCCGACGCGGGCGACGACGCCGCGGCCGCGACGCTCGCGAGGCACCTCGCGCAGTCCGACGACGCGCGCGACGAGGCGCTGCTCCTGCAGCGCAGGCGCTTCGACCTCGACCCGTCGCGCCTCGACGCGCTCGAGGCCCTCGTCGACATCTACGGCTCGCTGCGCATGCGCAACGAGGCCGCGGCGCTCGCGTCGGTCCACGCGGTGCTCTCGGGCCGCGCCCTCACGGTGTGGCCCGAGCCGCCGCCGCTCGCCGAGCTCGCCGAGCCCCTCGATGGCGTCGCGCGCGTGCTCTTCCCGCCCCACTACGGGCCGTTCCCCGAGCTCGGCGCGCTCGTGTGGGAGGCCCTGCACGGCGGCAAGCGCGACGCCACGCGCAGCCAGGGCACGCCCGCGCAGGAGCGCACCTTCGTCACGCCGGCCAACGCGTTCGGGCGCATGTTCTCGGGCGCCGTGCGGCTGCTGCAGCTCCCGAAATCGACGCCGCTGGCCGTGCGCACCGACATGGCCGACGGCGCGGAGATGGTCGCCGGCAGCACGCCGCCCACGGTGGTGGTCGCGACGCCGCTCGCGCACGACACCGCGCGCGCGCGCTTTCTCATCGGCCTCACGCTCGAGTCGACGCGCGCGGGGCACCTGCCCGTCACGGCCGTGAGCAACGACGACGGCGAGCGCCTCATCGCCGCCGTGCGCGCCGCGTTCGGCCCGCCGCCCCGCGGGCGCCTCGACCCCGCCGTGGGGCGCCTCGCGAGCAAGCTCTACGAGGCCGTGCCGCCGCGCTCGCTGCGCCACGCGCAGGAGCTCGTCGAGCAGCTCGGCGACCGGCTGTCGTGGTCCGCGTGGCGTGAGGCCGTGGCGCACGCCCAGCTCCACGCCGCGATGCTCGTGTGCGGCGACTTCCGCGTCGCCGCGGAGAACATCCTGATGGGCGCGCCCGCGTCGGTGCCGCGCGACCCCGCGCTGGCCCTGGCGTCGTACCCCCCGCTGCGCGCGCTGGCCCGCTTCGCCGTCAGCGAGGAGTACCTCCTGCTCCGCTGGCAGCGCGTGCGCGGCGACCGGTGGTGACCGCTCAGCCGCGCGGGGCGTCGGCGAAGAAGGCCAGCAGGCGGTCGCGCATGGCCTCGGCGTCGGCGCGGCCCAGGTCGATGACCTTGCGCGCGAACGCGCCGTCGAAGAGCAGGTAGCTCGCGAGGTCGCTCTCGTCGGTGAGCCCCGAGTCGAGCAGGGCCATGAGCCCGCGGGCCGCGAGCGAGGCCGAGAAGCGCCCGCGGCGCACGTGCTGGCCCGCCATGCGGCCGATGTCCTGGCTCGGGCGCACCACCAGGAGCTCGATCTTGCGGTAGGGCTGGCCCCCGCGGTCGAACGCGCGCTGGCTGATGCGCTCGGTGAAGTCGGGGCCGTACACCGCCTCGCCGTCGCTCAGGAGCTGGTTGATGCGACGCAGGAGCTCCACGTCGCTCTGCACGTGGTCGAGGAGGAACGCGTTGAGCACCTTGCCCAGCAGGAACGCCGCCCCCGTGGGCGTGCGCGCGGCGTCGGCGAGCGCCTCGGGCACGGCCATGCCGCGCACCTCCTTCGAGAGCCCCACCACCAGGATCTTGCGCGCGCCCATGCGGATCGCGGGCGCGATGGGCGTGTTCTGCCGCAGGCCCCCGTCGCAATAGAGCAGCGACCCGATGCGCACCGGCGGGAAGATCAGCGGGATCGCCGCGCTCGCGAGCGCGTGCTGCGGCCCCACGATCTCGCTGCGCACCACCACGCGCGGGTTGACGAGGCTCGGGATGGGCACGTCGGGCGCCGTGTCGACGAAGAGCGTCGTGCGCCCCGTGGCGATCTCCGTCGCGCTCACGCTCACCGCGCGCAAGAGCCCGCGCCGCACCGCGCGCGCGAGCATCTTCCACGACACCTCGCGCGTCACGAGGTCGACCATGGGCTGCACGTCGAAGATGCCCGCGTCGCCCTCGCCCCCGCCGCGCAGCACCCGCGGCAGCTTCATCGCCTGGCGCACGTTGAACCGCAGCACGTGCTCGAACTGGATCGCCGTCCACAGGTCGGCCAGGCGCTTCACGCCCGACACCGGGTCGGCCATGTGCGCCGCGAGGTAGCACGCGTTGATCGCCCCCACGCTCGTGCCGCACACGATGTCCACGGGCGGCACCGCGTTGCCGCGCAGGCGCACCAGCTCGCCGTAGATGTACGAGAGCACCCCGACCTCGTAGGCGCCGCGGGCGCCGCCCCCCGAGAGAACCAGCGCCACCGGCGCGACCGATCCGCTCACGATGCCTCCGTCGCCGCGGGCGCGTGGGGCGCCGTCGCCGCCACGCGGCGGCGCATCACCGAGAGGCGCGACTCGAGCACCTCGGCGTTCACCCCGTCGCCCATGAACCGCAGCGCGCGCACGCACGCCGCCACCACCCGGTCGCCGCGAAAGACCCGCACCGGGTCGGCGAAGTGGGGGTCGCCCAGCACCGAGTCGAGCCACGCGCGCGCCGCCGCGCGGTCGCCCTGGCCCGCCGCGGACTCGGCCACGCACGCGCGCCCGTGCAGCGCCTCGACCACCTCGCCCGCCTCGCGCGCCACCCGCTCGGCCGCCTCGGCCGCCGCGCGCGCCTGGCGGTACTGCCGCCGCGCCAGGTGCAGCCGCGCGTCGCCGAGGTACACCCGGTAGAGCGCGTGCCGCGACTCGTGCGGGCCGATGCCCGAGCGCGCGTGGTCGATCGCCTCCGCGGCGCCCTCGACGTCCCCGCGCTCGAGCAGAAGCTCGGCGAGCTCGACGTACACCTCGACGGCCATCGCGGGCGCGCCCGAGCGCCCGAGCGACGCCAGCAGGTCGCGCGCGCGCTGCACCCACGCCACGGCCCGCTCGGGCTGCCCCATCGCCGCCCACGCGTGGCCCGCGTACGCCAGCGTCGCCACGATGCGCTCGCGGCCGCCCACCTCGCGCCCGAGCGCCACGCTCGCGCGAAAGAACCGCAGCGCGTCGGCGTACCCGCCCTGCGCGAGGCACGCCATCCCGAGCTCCTCGTACGCGGGCGCCAGCAGCCGCCGCGGGCCGTGCGCGTGCGCCAGCGCGTGCGCCTCGGCCGCCGCGGCCATGCACTCCGACACCTCGCCCGTCACCCGCAAAAGCCCCGACTTCGCGCGCAGCACCTCGGCCCGCAGCGCGCGCGCCGCCCGCGCGCCGCCCTCCGCGGTGCCG
>JBDHVF010000995.1:0-3241 GCA_039809605.1 Polyangiales bacterium
GAGGGCGCGCGGTAGCGCGGTGAGGGGGCTGTGCGAACTCGCGCGCCGCGTTCACACGCAGCGAAACTCGTCAACGGACAAACCTGAGTCTGAGCGTTTCCGGGTGCAATTCCCGCGGTTCCGCGGCAGATCCGCGTATCGAGTAGGGACCCCCGGTCGCCCGGGGGCCCCTCTCACAGAACCGTGCTTGTGCTGTTCACACACGGCTCTTCGGGACCGGCGGTTGTGACCCCGCCGGCCGGTCGGCTCTCGACCTCGCCCTATCCCAGCGCCAGCGTGAGCTGCACTGGGGCCACGATCCGTCTCGGGTCCGCCTCCCACAGTTGCTCCAGGGACACGAGCCCTCGTTCGGCGAAGTACGCGTTGCGAAGTCCCCGTTCCACGGCGCTCGTGATGCTCAACGCCCAGAGGGACTTGCGGCCCTCATAGACGCGACGCCACGCTGTCTTCGGCTTCACTCCGAGGGCGATCAGCTTCCGCGCGATCGTCCGTTTGCGCTTCCAGTCCTTGAGAACGAGCGCGCGCAGCCGTCGCCGGATGTGCGCGTCCGTGTTCCGCAGCAGCACGTGGATCCACTCGGTGCAGACCCCGAAGAAGCCCATCCACCCGCGAAGGTACGCGTTGACCGAGGCGATGCACGCGTCGAGCGTGCCGCCCCAGTTGCGCGGAGTCTTTGCGACGATGGACTCGCGCAGGCGCTCGCGCGTCCGCTTGGACGGCAGCACCTCCACGCGCTCGGTCACCGGCTCGCGCACGAGACTGAACCCGAGGAAGTGCCTCTCTCCGGGACGAGCGACGGCGCTCTTGGTGAGGTTGACCTTGAGGCGCAGCCGCCCTTCGATGAACCGCACCACGCTCGCCATCACCCGCTGCCCTGCGCGCTCGCTACGCACGAAGACGTTGCAATCGTCGGCGTAGCGAACGAAGTGGAGCCCGCGCCGATCGAGCTCGCGATCGAGCTCGTCGAGCACGATGTTGGAAAGCAACGGTGAGAGCGGGCCGCCTTGCGGGACCCCCTCGTCGTTGCTCACCACCACGCCGTCGGGCAGCACCACGCGGGCGCGTAGCATCCGGCTGACGAGTACGAGCACGCCGCGGTCGGAGACGCGCTGCGAGAGCGCCGCCATCAACCGCTGGTGGGGTACCCGATCGAAGAACTTCTCCAGATCGAGGTCCACCACGAACTCGTAGCCGTCCTCCACATACTGCCGCGCCTGCGCGAGCGCCGTGTGGCAGCTCCGCCCCTTGCGGAATCCGTGACTGCTCGCGTGGAACGTCGGCTCGTACAGCGGATCGAGCTCCAGCCGCACGGCCTCCTGCACCACGCGATCGACCACGTTCGGGATGCCCAGACCTCGCTGCCCGCCGCTCGCCTTGGGGATCCACACGCGCCGGATCATCCCGGGCTCGTAGCTCCCCCCTCCAAGCTGGCGTGACAGTTCCGCGCGGACCTCGGGCCAGTGCGTGCGCACCATCTCGATGTCCATGCGGTCGGGGCCCGCGGCGCCCTTGTTCGCGGCCACGTTCTGGAAGGCTTCGTCCAGGCGCGCGATCACCGCCGCCATCGTGGCCGCCGCAGCGGGCTCCTCCGTGTGAGACGACTTCGGCGCTGCGCGCGTCGCAGGTCGTCGTGGGCTTCGATCCGCTCCGGCGTCAGCCCTTCGCGCCGCGACGGCGCGTCGGTCTTCGGCTGTCTCGTCCCACAGTCGGAGTTGCTGCGGCTGTTGTTCGACCGGCACGGCCTTCCCTCCCCGAGGCTGCGCGGCCTCGGTTGGGACCGTCTTTCGACGGCCTTGCGGTACTACGCCGTGCTCTGACTTCTGCCGGGTCATCGGCCTCGGTCCTCTCGTCCCGTGGGCCTACCGCTCGCGCGGAGCCCGGCAGATCTCGCTGGGTAAGAATGAACGAACGTCGCCGCGATCCTGGCGCCAACACGGCTGCACCTCCGACAGAGATAGGGCTTCGTCGCTGACGGCCGACTCGCCCGGTGCAGGCACGCCTTACGGCGCTTCGCTTTCGCTTGGACCCCGGCACACCTACGGCTTCTTTCGGGCCCGCCCTCGCGGTGCAGCTCGGCGTACAGCCGCGCGTGAGCGCGTCGGCTGGCTTCCCGGCCTACGGACCCTTGCCACCTCGGTGTCAGATTCCCTCTGTCAGGGCTCTGGGACAGGACTTTCACCTCCGGTTCGTCATCCATGCCAGTCACACCGTCGGCCGGCGTCGCGGCGGCTCGAAATGCCCACGGCATTCCTTCGCCGTCGCTCCTTGCCCGACTCGCGGCTCCTTGCGGAACCGCAGGTTTGCGCCCGGAAACGCTCTCAGGGCGACGGCGTGAAGCGCACGCGCGTGCCCGCGGGCTGCGTGCAGAAGTACGACGTCGTCGCGCACGCCGACACGCCCGTGGTGCCGCCCGGCGCCTCGAGGCCGTGGTAGCGCGACGAGGGCGTGCCGTCGGCGCGCTGGTACACGAAGTCGATGGTGTTCGACCCCTCGGTGAAGATCGCTTCGAAGGTGAGCGCCGTGCCGGCGACGGGCCCCGTCGAGGTGCGCTCGGCGGCGCCCGACCACTCGACCACCCACTGACGGCGCGGCGCCGAGCCCGTGAGCGCGACGCAGACGGGCGCGGTCGTCTCGAGGTCGCCCGCGTGCACGGCCACGACGCCGTTGGGCTGCGAGGTCGACACGATGAAGGGCGAGCGGCCCCCGTAGGGGACGCCCTCGGTGCCGATCCAGCCGTTGGCCGACACGATCACCCGCGCGCCCTCGGCCAGGTCGCTGGTGAAGTACCGGAACGCGAACGGCAGCGACACGGCCTGCTCGCCCTCGTCGCTCATCGGGAGCAGCCACGACGCGCCCGGCAGCGCGCACGCGTCGATGAACTCGACGCCCGCGGGCGAGCGGCTCGCGGTGAACCGCGTGGGGAGCGGCCCCGCGACGCAGCGGCCCGCGAGGCAGCTCTGGCCCGAGGGGCACGCGGCGCCGCACGCGCCGCAGTTCGAGGGGCTGCTCAGGCCGTTGACGCACGCCCCTCCGCAGCGCAGCTCGCCCGGCGCGCAGGGCGCCACGCACATGCCCGAGAGGCACACGCGCGAGGGGTCGCACGCGCGGCCGCAGCCGCCGCAGTGGCGGTCGTCGCTGCGCGTGTCGACGCACGCGTCGCCGCAGCGCGCGCTCGGCGCCGGGCACGCCGACGCGTCGGTGCCCTCGAGCGGCGCGCACCCGCCCCTCACGCACGCGAAGC
>JBDHVF010000996.1:0-3234 GCA_039809605.1 Polyangiales bacterium
GGCGCAGCGGCCGCCGACGAAGCCCTCGCGCGCGCCGCAGGGTGCGAGCGTCGCGCCCGCGCCGTCGGCGTCGCAGACGCTCCGCGTCGTCGCGTTGGCGCAGGCCGCCTCGCCGGGCGTGCAGCGCGTGGGCAGGCACGCGCCCATCGAGCACCGCTCGCTCGACGCGCAGGGCGTCGTCGCGTAGCCGAGGCCGTCGGGGTTGCAGGTGCGGCGCGTGCTCGCGCCGGCGCAGTCGGTCGCGCCGGGGGTGCACACGCGCGGCTGACAGCGCCCGCTCGCGCACACCTCGCTCGCGCCGCAGGGAGACTCGGTCCACCGCGAGCCGTCGGCGGCGCAGGTGCGCGCCGTGCGAGCGTCGAGGCACTCGGCGGCGCCCGCGGAGCACTCCTGCGCGCGGCACGCGCCGCCCGAAGCGCAGACCATGCCCGACGCGCAGTCGGCCGGGGTGAGGCACTCGACGCAGACCCCCTGCGCCGCGTCGCACACGAGCCCGATGGGGGTGCACTCGCGCGACGACCTGCACGGCGGCGGCCTCGGGACGCAGCCTCCCTCGGCGCAGCGCTCGGCGGCGGCGCAGTCGACGTCCGAGAGGCAGTCGACGCAGTACCCGCGCGCGACGTCGCAGACCTGCCCCGGGCACGTGCGCGACGAGGTGCAGGCCATCCTCGCGGCGCAGCGCCCGCCGAGGCACAGCCCGCCGCCGTCGCCGCAGTCCGACGACGAGCGGCACTCGACGCAGGCGCCCCGCGCGCGGTCACACACGAGGCCCCGCGCGGTGCACTCGCGGTCCGACGCGCAGCGCGCGGCGGCGACGTCGGCCGGTGGCGCGTCGAGCGGGGGCGCAACGTCCGTCGCGTCGCGCGCGGCCACGTCGTCGTCGGCGACGTCGGCGACGTCGCGCGCGGCCGCGTCGGTCGTCGCGGCGTCGGGCGACGACGTGCCGCCCTCGCACGCGACCAATGACAACGCGACGAGCCATCCCCCGAGGACCCTGTTCATGCACGGCATGAGACGCGCGGGGCACGGGCGTGTCAATCGCGCCGCACCCGTCGCTTGCGTCCGCTGCCTCGCGGCGGGATGGTTCGCACGAACCCTCACGGAGGTCTCCCATGACCACCGACGCGAACACCGACACCGGGCCGCTCGTCCGGACCTTCGTCTCCCTCGCGATCACGCTCGCGTTCGTGGCCGCGCTGCTGTTCGTGCCCGCGGGCACGCTGGGCTGGACGCGCGGATGGGTCTTTCTCGGCGTCGTCGCCGTGTTGATGATCGCCTCGACGCTCTACGTCTGGCGGCTCAACCCCGAGCTCTTCACCGTGCGCAGGCGCATCCAGAAGGGCAGCAAGAGCTGGGACCTGCTCCTCGGCCCGTTCACCGTCGTCGCGTTCGCGGCCATCGTGCCGCTCGCCGCGCTCGACGCGGGGCGCCGCCGCGACACGGTGATGCCCGTCGCCGTGGAGGGCGTTGGATATGCGCTCCTCGTGCTGGGCTTCGCCCTGCTGGGCTGGGCGCAGGCGGCCAACCGACACTTCGAGCTCACCGTGCGCGTGCAGACCGATCGCGGCCACAAGGTCGTCGAAACCGGCCCCTACGCGCTCGTGCGCCACCCCGGCTACATCGGCGCCATCGCGGCGGCCGCGGGCATGGCGCTCTCGCTCGGCTCGCTCTGGGCGCTCGTGCCGGTGGCGGCGCTGGCCGTGGTGCTGGCGTTCCGCACGCTCGGCGAGGAGGCGACGCTGCGCGCGGAGCTCCCCGGCTACGACGAGTACACCCGGCGCGTGAAGTACCGCTGGGTGCCGCGGATCTGGTGAACGACGCCGTCGGGGCGTTGCATCGCGCGCGGGAGCCGCGAGAATGCGCGGCACGACCGATGCGCCGGATCGCCCTCCAGTCGCTCTTTCACGACCGCGGCAAGCTCTTCGCCGCGCTGGCGGGCGTGGCCTTCGCCGCGTCGCTGGTGCTCACGCAGATGGGCATCTACGCGGGCTTCCTCACGCTGTCGTCGGGCGTGATCCGCCGCACGGGCGGCGACGTGTGGGTGATGCCTCGGGGGGTCGAGGTGATCGACAACAGCGACACCATGAGCGGCGCGGCGCGCGCGGCGGTGGCCTCGCACCCCTGCGTGCGGCGCGTGCGGGCGCTGGTCTACTCGTTCGCGTCGATGCGCAAGCGCGGCGGCGCCCCCGACGCCGTGACCGTCGTGGGCTTCGAGCCCGGCGACGACCCGATCACCCCGTGGACCTTCGCGCGCGGCCTGCCGCAAGACCTCCACGCGCCCTTTCGCGTCGCGGTCGACGAGCTCGACCTGCCGAAGCTCCGCCTGCCCGACGAGCCCATCGGGCACGAGATCGACATCTTCGACCAGCCCGCGCGCGTGGCGGCCACCACCGCGGGCATGCGCTCGTTCACCCTCGTGCCCTTCGTGTTCGCAGAGATCGGCAACGCGCGGCGCATCCTGCGGCTCTCGGACGACCAGGCGAGCTACTGGGTCGCCGACCTGCGCGACCCGGGCTGCGCCGACGACGTGATCGCCCACGTGCGCCGCCACCCCGACCTCGACGCGCTCCCCATGGAGCGCTTCGCCGAGATGACCGAGCGCTACTGGGTCATCTCGTCGGGCGCGGGCACGGCGCTGGGGTTCAGCGCGCTCCTCGGGCTGGTGGTGGGCGTGGTGATCGTCGGGCAGACGCTCTACGCCCTCACGCGAGAGCACCTGCGCGAGCTCGCCACGCTCAAGGCCCTGGGCGGCCTCGACCGCGAGATCGTGGGCTTCGTCACGTGGCAGGCGGGCTTCCTCGCGGCGGTGGGCGGCACCGCGGGCCTCGCGCAGACGGTCTTCGTGCGCGCGGGCATCGCCCGCGTGGGCCTGCGCCTCGACCTCACGCCGGGGGTGCTGCTCGTGGGCCTCGGGGCCGTGGTGCTCATGTGCCTGCTCGCGAGCGTCTGGAGCATCCGCGCGGTGCTCAAGCTCGAAGCCGCCGAGGTGTTCCGATGAAGGCTCGATGGGTCGTCGCAGGGGTGGCCGTGCTCGCGCTCGGCTCGGCGGGCGCGCTGGCCTGGGCCCGCGGCGGCCGCGCGGTCGCGCGCGTCGCGCCCGCGGTGATCGCAGAGCGCCTCGTCGCGCGCGCCGAGGTGGTGCCCGTCGACGGCATCGCCGAGGTGCGGGCCCGCTCCGACGGCCGCGTGCTGCGCGTGCTCGTGCGCGAGGGCGACCGCGTCGAGGCGGGGCAG
>JBDHVF010000997.1:0-3219 GCA_039809605.1 Polyangiales bacterium
GCCGGTGCTCGCGGCCGTCGCCGCGGGCATCGCGCTCGCCGCGGGCGCCGCCGCGCGGGCGCGGCGCGCGCCTGCCGTCACGGCGCCGACGCCCACGCCCGTCGTGGCGCCCGCGGCGCTCGTGGCGCCGCCCGTCGCGCCGCCTGCCGAGCAGGTGACCTTCACGCTGGAGTTCGAGCCCGACACCGCGCGCATCGAGGTCGACGGCGAGCTCGTGGGCGTGCGCCGCGCGTCGGTGACGCGCCCCCGCGACGGGCGTCGCTATCAGCTCCGAGTCACGGCGCCGGGCCACGCGCCCTTCACCGACACGCTCGTCGCCGACGGCAGCGCGCGCATCGCGCAGCAGCTCGTCGAGATCGACGCGGGCGCCGCGCCCGAGGCCGTCGCACACACACCGTCACCCTCGGGCGCGCGACGCCACGGGGCCTCGCGGCGCATCCACCGGACCTTCCCCGGCGACCCGTAGCTCCCGCTACGCGTGGGGCTCGGTGGCGCGCATCGACGGGCGCGCGCGGAAGCGCTCGTACCACGCCGCGAGCTTCGGGCGCGTCGCGCGGATGTCGCCGAGCACGTCGCGGAACTCGATCCACCCGAGGGCGACGCCCGCGCAGATCTGCGCGAGGTCGACCTCGTCGCCGAAGCGCGCGACCTCGGCCTCGAGCGCGTCGAGGCCCTGGCGGGCCTTCTGCGTCTGCCCGTCGATCCACGCGGGCCACCAGAGCTCCTTCGGGCGCTGGGCGCGCTCGTAGAAGGTGAGGATCGACGCGTCGAGCACGCCGTCGCAGAGCGCCTGCACGCGCAGCACGCGCCAGCGGTCGTGCCCCGACGCGGGCACCAGGGGGCGCTCGGGCGCGAGGGTGTTGAGGTACTCGCAGATCACCGGCGAGTCGTAGAGCGAGTCGCCGTCGTCGGTGACGAGCGCGGGGATCTTGTTGATGGGATTGGCGCGCGAGAGCGTCGGGTCGGACATCATGGGCGACGGGCGAAGGAGCACCGTCTCGATGCGGCCCGCGAGGCCGAGCTCGTGGGCGACCACGAGCACCTTGCGCACGAACGGAGAGGTCGGGGTGTAGAAGAGCTTCATGGGGCCGCGCCACCCGCCGCGCGTGACAGCGCCAAGGCGACGGTGCTAGCGTCCCCTCCGCCGCCGAGGGAGCGGCACCTCGCCATGAACGTCGCGACCTTCCTGTAGCTCCGCGCCGCGCCGCCGACCGTGACCCCACGGCGGACGCGCGGCGTCACGCGCGCGACGCCCGATGCGCCCCCCGCGCCGGGCGACGCGCGCTCGTCATGGGCAACGACGGGTTCGATGGTTCGTGACGCGGCCGCAAGCCCTGCGAGGCGGCGGCCGCGCGGGAGCTGCGTCATGGCAACGCGCTCGATCGCCTCCACGCTCCGCCACGCGGAGCTGCAAGACCGTTACTACCGCCCGCGGCGCGCGCGCTTCGACGAGGCCGCAGCCGCCGCGCGCGAGGCCGACACCGCCGCCGAGGCGTGGGAGTCGATGGCCGCGCGGGGGCTCATCCCCTTCGACTGGGTGCCCCACGCCACGCGGCGCTTCGTGGCGCACGCGCCCGGGGCCGCGTGCGCGCCGCAGGCGTACCCCCCGACGCGGGCCGCGTGCGTCGCGTTCGCGAGCGACGCGCGGAACCTCCTCGCCGCCGAGGAGCTCGCGCGCGAGCTCGCGGCGCGCCTCGCCCCCTGGGGCGTGCGGGCGCCGCCCTCGGTGGTGTGGGTGACCGCCGGGTGGCTCCTCCCGCTGTCGCTGCGCGCGTCGGGCTTCGCGCCGCTGCTCGACGCGCTCCACGGTCTCGGCGAGGCGTGGGCGACGCCACGCGTGGGCCGCTACGCGCTGCGCGACCGTTCGAAGGCCCGCGTCGCCGCGCGTGAGGCGAGCGCGCGCGAACGCCGCGAGCGCTGGGCCGCGGTTCGCGACGGACCTCACGCGCACCCCGCCGCGGTGATCTCCGCCGACCTCGCGCGCGCCCTCGCGCTGTGGGAGTTCGCGCGCGACGAGCACCTCCACGTGTCGCGGCTCGCGACGTTCCCGCGCCGGCTCCCGCAGGCGCTCGCGGGGGTGCGCGTGGCGTCGCTCCCCTCGCCCTTCGAACCGCTCGTCGCGCTCTACGAGCTCGGGTACGGCCTCGGCCCCGTCACGCCCGAGGCCCTGCACCTCGTGGCCGTCGAGCCCGACCTCGCGTGAGGGCCACGTCGGCGGCCGTGTGCGCGCGGCCCGAGAGGGCGAAGCACGCGGCGATGACGGCCACGGCGGGCGCCTCCATGAGGACCCAGCCGAGGGTGCCGTCGAGCGTGGGGCCCCAGCCCGCGCGCGCGTGGCGGCCGTAGGGGGCGGTCACGAAGAGCGTCGACAGGGCCGTGAGCGCCGCGAGCGCGAAGCACGCCCACAGGAGCCAGCGGAACACCACCGCCTCGCTCATCGCAGAACGCCCGCCTCGCGGAACCACGCG
The DNA here is from genome assembly GCA_039809605.1 of Polyangiales bacterium. GTDB lineage: Bacteria > Myxococcota_A > Polyangia > Polyangiales > CAISKJ01. The sequence goes on from JBDHVF010000997.1 coordinate 2,469, forward strand.
TAGAGGTCGCGCACCGACTCGGCCACGGGGCGCGCGCGGAACCCGAGCTCCCCCTCCGCCTTGCGCGCGCTCACCGCGCGGTGCTGCCGCAGCGTGTGGATGGCCGTGGCCGTGAACTGCCCCTCGCGGCCGAGGAGCGCCGAGGCGTAGCCCGCGGCCGGGGCCACGGCGCGCGCGAGCCACCAGGGCGTGACGATCCTCGGCGGGGCCACGCCCGTGGCGTCGCGCGCGTACGCGGCGAGCTCGGCGATCGAGCGCCACTCGCCCGCGAGCAGGTAGTGCTCCCCGCGGCGCCCGCGGTCGGCCGCGGCGAGGGCGCCGTCGACCACGTCGCGCACGTCGACCCAGTTGAACCCGCCGTCGACCAGCGAGGGCATGCGCCCGCGCGCGAGGTCGATGAAGAACTGCCCCATGCGCGAGGGCCTGAAGTCGTACGGCCCGATCACCCCCGTGGGGTTGACGATCACGGCGTCGAGGCCCTCGCCCACGGCCTCTCGCACGGCCCGCTGCGCCTCGGCCTTCGAGCGGTCGTAGAGCGGCTGCGAGGGCGCCTCGACGAGCGCGCAGGCCTCGTCGGTCACCGCCCCCGCGGGCGGCGGCGCGATCGCGTGGACGGAGCTGAAGTGCACGATGCCCACCACGCCCGCGCGCCGCGCGGCGGCGAGCACGTCGCGCGCGCCCCGCACGTTGGTCTCGGGCACGCGCGGGTCGTCGCGGTGGCCGATCCAGACGCGCGCGGCGAGGTGGAAGA
>JBDHVF010000998.1:0-3209 GCA_039809605.1 Polyangiales bacterium
GTGCTGCTCGACCCGATCGGCGAGGTCGACCGCGCGCAGCGCGCGCTCGAGCGCGTGCTCGACATCGACCCGAACAACGCGCAGGCCCTCGAGGCGCTGGCGCGCATCGCGGCGCTCAAGGGCGACACGCGCGCGGCCACCGACGCGTACGACAAGCTCGCCCAGTCGGCCAAGACCCCCGCGGACAAGCTCGACGTGCTGCTCAAGCTGGCGCGGGTGCTCGAGGAGAAGGGCGACCGCGACGCGGCGATCGAGCGGTACAAGCAGGCCCTCGACGCCGACCCCGACTCGGCCCTGGCGACCTCGCGGCTGCGCGAGCTCTACGCGGCGAGGGGCGACGCGGCGGGCGCCATCGAGCTCCTGCAGCGCGAGATCGAGGCGGCCGAGGGGAGCAACCAGCGCGCGGCGCTCTGGGCGCAGGTGGCGCGGATCTACCGCGACCGCGTGAAGGACAAGGCCAAGGCCCGCGAGGCGGCGGAGAAGGCGCAGCTCCTCGACCCGACGCACGACGAGGCCGCGGCGCTGCTGGGCGAGCTGGCCTTCGAAGAGGAGAACTGGCCCGAGGCGGCGAAGCTGCTGGCGTCGCGCGCGGGCCGCGCGAAGGAGCTCGGTCGCCCCGAGGGCCTCTCGCTCGCGCTCAGGTACGGCCAGGCGCTCGCCCGCGCGGGCGAGGGCGACAAGGCGCTGGCGGCGTTTCGCACGGCGCGCGAGATCGCGCCCGACGACCGCGAGGTGCTGCTGGCCGTGGGCCACGCGGCGTGGGAGGCGGGCGCGTGGGCCGAGGCCGCCGACGTGTACGCCGACGTGCTGCGCGCGCACGGCAAGGAGCTCGAGCGCGACGCGCGCGTGGCGGCGCTCTACGAGCTCGCGGGCGCGTCGAAGCACGCGGGCCGCGCGGCCGAGGCGCTCAAGGCCGTGGCCGAGGCGCACGAGCTCGACCCGCAGAGCCTCAGGGTGATCGACCTCGCCGCGACGCTCTACGCCGAGGAGGGCCGCTGGGACGAGGTGGTGAAGCTCAAGCGCAAGCGCGTCGAGCTCGCCGCGAGCGACCAGGAGCGCTTCGACGGCAACCTCGAGCTCGGCGAGCTGCTCGCCACGCGGCTCGGCGAGAAGGCCAGGGCCGCGAGGGCGTACTCCGCGGCGCTCGAGATCAAGCCCGACGACCGGAAGCTCCTCACGCGCCTCATGCAGCTCTACTCCGACGAGAAGGACTGGGGCCGGCTCGTCGAGGTGGTGCTGCGCCTCGCGGACCTTCTTCAAGACCGCGCGCAGCTCGGCAAGTACTACCTCACGGCGGCGCAGCTCTGCGACGTGCACCTGGGCCGCGTCGACGAGGCGATCGACTACTACGAGTCGGCGCTCGAGCACGACCCGACGCTCAAGCCCGCGCTCGACGGCCTGGCGAACCTGCGCGCGCAGAGGAGCGACTGGCAGGGGCTCGAGAAGAGCTACCGCAAGGTGCTCGGCAAGCTGCCCGAGTCGGCGCCGAAGGCCGCGCGCGCGAACCTGCACGCGCTGCTCGCGGCCCTCTACGAGGACAAGCGCCGGCTCAACCAGCCCGCCGAGGCCGTGGCCGAGTACGAGAAGGCCCAGGAGGTCGCGCCCGGCGAGGTGGACTTCGGCGAGAAGCTCGCCGAGCTCTACCTCTCGGACACCAGGCGCTACTTCGACCGCGCGGTGTCGGCGCACCGGAGCCTGCTCGCGAAGAACCCGCTGCGGGTCGAGTCGCTGCACGCGCTGCGCAAGGCGTACACCGAGACGCGCAAGCCCGACGAGGCGTGGTGCATGTGCCAGGCGCTCGTGAGCGTGAAGGGCGCCGAGCCCGAGGAGGAGAACTTCTACAAGAAGTTCCGCACCGACCGCCCCGCGGCGGCGCAGGAGAAGCTCAACGACGAGCGCTGGGCGCGCGAGCTCGTGCACCCGTGGCAGGACGCGCTCCTCACCTCGCTCTTCGCGGTGATCACCCCCGCGGTGCTCGAGGCCCGCGCCGTGCCCGCGTCGCAGTACGGCCTCACCGACGCCAACCGCATCGACCCGTCGACCGACGGCGGGCAGATGGCGCAGACGATCCACTACGCCGCGGGCGTGCTCGGCCTCGCGACGCCGCCCGTGCACGCGCTCCCGTCGCACGACTCGGGGCTCAACTTCGCGGCCACCTCGCCGCCGTCGCTCTTCCTCGGCGCGACGGCCCTCGCGGGCGGGCCCGCGAAGGCGCTGGCCTTCCTCGCGGGCGTGCGCCTCTCGTACCTCCGCGCGGGCCACCAGGTGCGGCAGATCGTGCCCACGGGCACGGGCCTGCGCACGTGGCTCCTCGCGGCCATCCGCGCGGTGCAGCCGACCTTCCCGGTGAGCGCCGAGGTCGCGGGCCCCGTGGGCGACAACGTGGCCGTCATCAAGCGCGCGGTCACGGGCCACAACCTCGACGTGCTCACGTCGGTGGTCACCAAGATCGTGCAGGGCGACGCGTCGCTCGACCTCAAGCGCTGGATGCTCGGCGTCGACCTCACGGCCGACCGCGCGGGCTTCCTCCTCTCGAACGACCTCTCGATGTCGCTCGCCGTCGTGCGCGCCACGCCCGAGGACCAGTCCCTGGTGCCGCAGGCCGACCGCGTGCGCGAGCTGCGGCTCTACGCCATCAGCGAGGAGTACTTCCGCCTCCGCCAGCGCCTCGGCATCGCCATGGTCGTCGGCGACAAGAAGTGACCCGCCCCGCGCCGGGCGCGCGGCCGTGGCCCGAGGCCGCCCTCGTCGCGCTCGGCGTCGCGCTCAAGCTCCCGGCGCTCGGCGTGCCCCGCCTGAGCGACGACTGGTACCACCTCTCGATGGTCGAGGGCACCTACCCCCTCGCGCGCTCGCCCGCGGGCCTCTACGACTTTCTGCGAGACCGCCCCCACGAGCACGCCGCCGTGCTCGCGCGCGGCACCTTCCCCTGGTGGACGGGGCCGTCGCTCCGGCTCGCGCCCTGGCGCCCGCTCACGAGCGCGCTCCTGTGGCTCGACCACGCGCTCTGGGGCCGCGGGACGGTCGGCCCGCACCTGCACTCGCTCGCGTGGTGGGCCGCGCTCCTCGCGGCGGCGGCGCTGTGGTTCCGCGCGCTGCTCCCGCGCCCCGCGGCGCTCGTCGCGCTCGCGCTCCTCGCGCTCGACGAGTCGTCGACGGCGCCCGTCGCGTGGCTCGCCAACCGCGGCGCGCTCGTCGCCGCCGCCCTC
>JBDHVF010000999.1:0-3204 GCA_039809605.1 Polyangiales bacterium
CGCCCGCGGGGGCCGGCGCGCAGCCGCGCGACGACGAGGCGGCCGGCGAGGCCACCGTGCGAGGCCGCGGACCGCGCCGCGAGCTCACCGTGGTGCCCGTCTCGCGCGAGGAGGTGCAGCGCATCCCCGGGTCCTTCGGCGACGCGCTGCGGTCGATCCAGAACCTGCCGGGCGTGGCGAGGGCGCCCTTTCTCTCGGGCTCGCTCATGGTGCGCGGCTCGGCGCCGGCCGACACGCTGGTGCTCGTCGACGGCACCTTTCTCCCCGCGGCGTACCACTTCGGGGGCCTCGGGAGCACGGTCGCCACCGAGATGCTCGACCGGCTCGATTTCTACCCCGGCAACTTCTCCGCGCGCTTCGGGCGCGCGACGGGCGGCGTCGTCGACGTGGGGCTGCGGCAGCCCATGCGCGAGGGCGCGCGCACGACCGTGCACCTCGGCGTGGTCGAGGCGGGCGCGTTCACCGAGGCCGCGCTCTCGCCGCGCGTGTCGGTCGCCGCGTCGGCGCGCTTCGGCTGGATCGGCTACCTGCTCTCGCCCATCGTCGCCGCGGCGACGGGCACCGCGACCTTCTTCGGCTTCTGGGACTACCAGGCCATGGCCGACTGGCGCCCCACGGGCCGCGACCGGGTGCGCGTCGCGCTCTACGGCAGCGGCGACTCGGTGGGCGCGCAGCAGCGCAACGGCGGGAGCAACGGCGTCGGGCTCGGCTTTCACATCGCGCAGGTGTCGTGGCACCGGCAGCTCTCGTCGCGCGCCGAGCTCTCGGTCGCCGTCTCCACGGGGTGGAACGGCCTCTCGGTCACGCAGCGCTTCCGCGAGGGCAGCGACCGCCCTGATGACACCGTCTCGCTCGACAGCTACCCCACGCACGTGCGCGCCGAGCTCACGCACGCGCTCGGGGCGCGCGACCGGCTCTACGTGGGCTTCGACGGGCTCTTCGGGTGGCGCACCTTCACGAGCGACGTCGCCGGGCAGGGCATGCGGGGCGTGCCGCGCGACGAGCGGCCGCGCGTCGAGCGCTCGACCGACGTCACGCTCGCGCAGCCGGGCGCGTACCTCGAGCTCTTGCTCTCGCCCGCGGCCTCGCTCAGGCTGCGGCCGGGGCTCCGCGTCGACGTGTCGGGCGCCACGGGCACCGCCATCGTGTCGCCGCGCATGAGCCTGGAGTGGAGCGCGTGGCGCGGCGGCGCGCTCAAGCTCGGCGCGGGGTACTTCTCGCAGCCGAGCCTCGACGAGCGCGTGAGCGTCGCGCCCGAGCTCCTCTTTCTCGCCAGCCGCGTCGCGAGCGACGGAGACCGCCCGCGGCCCGAGCGCGCGATCCACCTCGGCGTCGGCGCCGAGCACCGCATCACGCCGTGGGTGTCGCTCTCGGTCGAGGGCTTCTACAAATCGATTCAAGACGCGCTCGTGGGCTTCCCCTCGCTCGACCTGCTCATCGCGGGCGAGCAGCTCCCGCGGACCGACGCGCTCCGCTACGACGGCCAGGGGCGCGTGTTCGGGCTCGAGGTGCTCCTGCGGCACCGCCAGGGGACGCGCTTCTTCGGCTGGATCGCCTACACCCTCATGCGCGCCGAGCGCCGCGACGGGCCGAACGCGCCGTGGCGGCCCTTCGAATTCGACCAGACGCACATCCTCACGGCCGTGGGCAGCGTGCGCCTCGGGCGCGGCTGGGAGGTCGGCGCGCGCTTTCGCTACGTGACCGGGCGGCCCACGGGCTACGACCGCTCGCTCGTCGTCGGGCTCACGGGCACCGCGCTGCCCGCGGGCACCGAGGCCTGGCTCGACCGCGTGCCCGACTTTCACCAGCTCGACCTGCGCGTCGAGAAGCAGTGGGTGCGCCCGTGGGGGCGCGTGGTCTTCTACCTCGAGGTGCTCAACGTCTATAACCGCATCAACGCCGAGAGCGTCGCGTGGGACGCCGACCACGTCACCTCGTACCCCGCGGGGGTCTTTCTGCCGATCGTGCCCAACCTCGGGGTGCGCGGTGAGCTGTGACGCGCGCCGGATCGCCCTCGCGCTCGCGCTCGCGGGCTGCGACGCGTGCCCGCCCGACTACCACGTCATCACCGGGATGCGCGTGCTCGGCACCACCTTCGACCCGCCCGTGGCCGCGCCCGGCGGCGCCGTGACCGTGCGCGCCGTCACCGCCGACGTCGACGCGCGCGACCTCGTGGTGGCGTGGTACCGCTGCCCGCGCCCGTTCCAGCTCGCGCCGTCGGCCGACCTCGACGGCGGTCTCGACGCGGCCGGCCAGGTCGCGCCGTGCCTCGCGGCGGGAGAGTTCGCGCGGGGCGTGAGCGTGCGCGTGCCCATCGACGCGAGCGGCGGCGCGCGCGACGCGATCCTGTACCGCCCGCGGCGGCGGTGGACCGACCTCGTGGGCGTCGCGTGCGCGGGAGGGACGATCGAGCCCCCGCCCGAGGGCGGCACCTGGCCTCGCTGCACGGGCTCGCGCTCGGTGGTGTTCACCGCGTCGATCCCGGGGCCCATGGACGACGGCTCGAACCCCGCGCCCGCGCCCGCGTCCATCGTCGACCTCACCTTCGGCGCGGGCGGGCCCGCGTGGGTCGAGGGCCTCGCGCCCGAGGTGCCGCGCTGCGAGGGCTCGCGCGCGAGCTGCCCCGGCGTGCGCATCGCGTTCCGCGTGTCGGGCGCGGCGCGCGCCATCGAGCTCACGGGCGTGGGCGTCGGCGTGCTCGGCGCGCCCGACGACAGCCTCGCGTTCGTCGGCTACCACGCCACGGCCATGGGCGCCGCGAGCGAGGAGTACTGCGAGAGCCCCGATCCCGCCGCGGTGCTGCGCGTCGACGGGCGCGGCGCGAGCGTCGTGTGGGTGCCGCCGCGGGAGGCGGGCGAGGTGACCTTCTGGTTCACCGCGCGGCGCTTCTCGGGCGGGCTCGACGTCGTGCGCCGCACCGCGAGGGTGCGGTGAGGGCCCTCCCCCCATCCCCCTCCCGCGGAAGCGGGAGGGGGTGCCTCGGAGTAGCCTGCATACCCTCACCCCCCGCCCTCTCCCGCGAGGTCGCGGGAGAGGGGGCGCTGCCGCCGACATGCTGTTGGCGCAGCGGCGCACCGCAGGCGTCGCGCGCGATGCCGTCGATCGTTCGGCTCCGAACGATCGACGCGCTGCGACCGACGCGCTGCGACCGACACGCTGCGATCGACGCGCTGCGACCCACGCGCTGCGACCGACACGCTGCGA
>JBDHVF010001000.1:0-3204 GCA_039809605.1 Polyangiales bacterium
CCGCGGCCGGGCGGCGACGGGGGCGCGGGAGGCGGCATGCGGGGCGCGGGCGGCGGCGGGCGCCCGGCGCCGACGAGGCCCGCGAGGCTGCTCCTGCACACGAGGCACTGCGCGGCCCCCGGCGGGACCTTCGCGTTGCACACGGGACAGGCCATCACGTCGCCCACGGGCTCTCCGCGGGAGACGCTACCACGCATCGCGCGGCGCCCGCGCGCGAACGGGTCACGCGCCCGTGGAGCCGAAGCCCCCGGCGCCGCGGGGCGTGTCGTCGAGCTCGTCGACCTCGCGCACCGTCGCGCGCTCGACGGGCGCCACGACGAGCTGCGCGATGCGCTCGCCGCGGCGCACGGTGACGGTCTCTTCACCGAGGTTGACCAGCAGCACCTTGAGCTCGCCGCGGTAGTCGCTGTCGATGGTGCCCGGCGCGTTGAGCACCGCGAGGCCCTCGCGCAGCGCGCGGCCCGAGCGCGCGCGCACCTGCCCCTCGAAGCCCTCGGCGATCGCCACGACGAGGCCCGTGGGCACCGCGGCGCGCGCGCCGGCCGCGAGCTCCAGCGGCGCGTCGTCGGCGAGCGCGGCCACGAGGTCGAGGCCCGCGGCGCCGCGGGAGGCGTACGACGGCAGCGCGAGCCCGCGGGCGTGCGCGAGGCGCTTCACGCGGAGCTCCATGCGCCTACGGCTCCTCGGCCCCGGCGTCGGGGGCCGGCTCCTCGAGCGCGCGGAGGGCGTTGCGGGCGGCCTCCTGCTCCGCGGCCTTCTTGCTGCGCCCCTGGCCGCGCGCGCGCAGCACCTCGCCCGCGCGCACCTCGACGTGCCACACGCGGTCGTGGTCGGGGCCCTGCGTGTCGACCACCTCGTAGCGCGGCGTGACGTTGTGCCGGGCCTGCACGAGCTCCTGGAGCGCGGTCTTCTCGTCGCGCTGCGCGCTCGCGGTCGAGGCCACGTGGTCGAGCGCCGGGGCGAGCAGCGCGAGGATGACCTCCCGCGCGCGCTCGATGCCCGCGTCGAGGTAGACCGCCGCGAAGGCCGCCTCGAGGCAGTTGGCGAGGAGCGAGGGCTTGGCGCGGCCGCCGGTGCGCTCCTCGCCGCGCCCGAGGCGCAGCACGTCGCCGACGCCCGCGCGCGACGCGGCCTCGGCGAGGCGGGTCTCGTTCACCACCGCGGCGCGCATGCGCGTGAGCTCGCCCTCGGTCGCGTCGGGGCAGCGCGACCACAGCGCGTCGCTCACCACCAGCGCGAGCACCGCGTCGCCGAGGAACTCCATGCGCTCGTTGTCGCCCACGGGGCGGCCCTTGCGCGCGGGCGCGGCTTCGAACGCCGCCGAGCGGTGCGTGAGCGCCACCTCGAGCAGCCGCTCGTCGCGAAACGTGTGGCCCAGGGCCGCCGCGAGGGCGCGTTCCTTGTCGTCCATGGAGAGCTTCTGGCCTCGATTGCCCGCGTCGCGTGCGCCGTGGACCCTACCACCAACGCTGCCCGCGCGGACGCGCCTGGACTACATTCCCCGCATGCATCTGCCGCCCTGGTACGTGCTGGCGCTCGCGGCCCTGGCCCTCGCGGCCGTCGCGGCGCTCGTCGGCCTCGCCGTGGCCGTGAGCTGGGTGCGCTTCTGGCGCCGCCGGCTGGGCCTCTCGGTGGGCTTCGACGAGGTGGTCGAGACGCGCACCCCCGACGGCGCCACCATCGTGCTCGGGCGCATCCGCCCGCGGGGCCCGGCGTCGGCGCTCCCGCCCGTGCTCCTCTGCCACGGCCTCGCGATGAACCGCCACGCGCTGGCCTTCGACCCCGAGCAGAGCCTCGCGCGGGTGCTCGCCGCGCGCGGCCGCGACTGCTGGCTCCTCGAGCTGCGCGGCGCCTCCAACGCCCGCCACGACCGTGAGATCCGCGGCGGCACCTTCGACACGTACCTCGCGAACGACGTCCCCACGGCGCTCGCGTACGTGCGCGCGGCCACCGACGCCGAGCGGGTCGACTGGGTGGGCTTCAGCATGGGCGGCATGCTCGCGTACGCCTTCCTCGGCGCGGCGCAGGGCGACGGCGTGCGGCGGCTCGTGACCATCGGCTCGCCGGTGCGCTTCAAGGGCTACCCCGCGCCGCGGGCGATGGGCGCCGCGCCCTACATCTTCACCCCCTTCGGCCTGCACCTCTCGGCGCCCCTGGGGTGGCTCGCGGCGGGCGCCGCGCCGCTCATCTGGCCGGGGCTCCCGCACGCCGTCACCCGCGGGTTTCGCGGCCAGCACTACGACCGCGGCGCGCTGCGGACGATCTTCGCGTCGGCCTTCTCCGACGTGCCCGCGGGGGTGATGAAGCAGTTCGCCCGCTGGGTGCGCGACGACTCGCTCACCAGCGAAGACGGCGCGCGCGACTACCGCGAGGGCCTCGCGTCGATCACCGCGCCGACGCTGGTGATTGCGGGCGACCGCGACCGCATCGCGCTGCCCGCGTGCGTGCGCGAGGCGTACGAGCGCGTCGGGGCCGGCGAGCGGCGCTTCGTCGAGGTGGGCCCGCGGTCGGGCGCGAGCGCGCACTACGACCACCTCGACCTCATCATGGGGTCGAAGGCGCGCGACGAGGTGTTCGGGTACGTGGTCGACTGGCTCGAGCGAGAGTGAGAGTGCGCCGGGAGAAGCGCCCCGTGCGGTCACTTCGCGGTGGTGGCGGGCGCGGCCTCGACGTGGATCGGGAACGCGGGGGTGCCGTTCAGACGGCGCTGGCGCTTGTTGGCCTTGCCGTTGGTCGTCTGCTTGCGGCGGCGGATGATGCTGGTGCGCTGGGTGAGGGAAACCATCGGAATCGACTCCTGGTCGTGATCGGTGCGTGAAGCCGTAAGGGGGGTGTTACGGGGCGCGGGAAGGTATCCGCGCGAGGGGGGCGCCGTCAACCGACAGGTTTCAGCGCGGCGGCAGGATCACGAAGGGGTACGTCAGCGTCACCTGCTGCGCGCGGAACCGCGGGAAGTGCGCGCGGCGCACGACGCCGCTGATGCACTCGCCGGCCGCCGAGCCCGCGAACTGGCCCGTCACGTTGGCCGAGCTCACGGTGCCGTCGTTGGCGATCACCAGGCTCACGGGCGCCGTGCCCGTCTGCCCGTTGGTGCACGAGCGCACCGCGCCGTTGAGCCCCGAGAGCACGCCCGTGATCTGCGAGCGCGTCGGGCGCTCGGGGAGCTCGGCCTCCTGGGGCTGCGCGGCCGCCGCGGGCGCGGGC
>JBDHVF010001001.1:0-3202 GCA_039809605.1 Polyangiales bacterium
CCGACGTCACCACCGAGCGCGACTGCGGCGCGTGCGGCGTGCGCTGCGGCGAGGGCGAGCGGTGCATCGAGGGGCGCTGCGGGGTGCCGCCGGGGTACCGCTCCGAGGCGCCCGCGGGCGTGGCCTTCGTCGACGCGTGCGCGGCGCCGGGCGCGACGCGGGTGAGCTTCGCGCGCGACGAGAGCGCGGTCGCGTCGGTGGCGCTGCCCTTCGCGTTTCCGTTCTGGGGCGAGGCGCGCGCGGCGGGGAGCGCGCTCACGGTCAGCACCAACGGCTACGTGCGCGTGGGCGACGACGCGGCCGCCGCGCTGTCGGGCATCGTGCCGTCGGCGGCGCCTCCCAACGGGGTGATCGCCGCGCACTGGGGCGACGTGCAGGCCCGCGACCCCCAGCTCTGCGTGGCCGTCGTGGGCGCGGCGCCCGCGCGCAGGCTCGTGATCGAGTGGCCCGACGCGACCTACTTCGACGGCGCGGCGAGCGCGAGGCTGACCTTCGAAGTCGCGCTCCACGAGGCCACGGGCGTGATCGACATGGCCTACCGCACCATGACCGGCGCACGGCCCCAGACCACCGGCGTCGAGAGCCCCGACGGGCGCTCGGGCGTGAGGCCCGCGCTCGACCTGCACCCCACCTGCGTCGACACCCCGGGCGACAACTGCCTCCCCACCCCCGGCACCGTCTACCGCTTCAGCCCCGCGATCACGCGTTGACGCGCCCCGTCGCGGCGCGTCAACCGCAGAGGGCGCGAAGCCTGTGGAACAAGAACCCGAGAGAACGCTTTACAGCTTCTCGCCGATGCAGGTAGCGTCTGGGGGTCGGGGTTGATGAGGCAATCAACCGTAGAGGGAGGAATACCCATGTCACGCATGACCAGGTGGGCAGGAGTTCTGGGCTGTGCGCTGCTCGGCGCCACGGCGATCGGGTGCGGCGAGCTCGTCGACGACGGCGGCGCGGAGGACCTCGAGGGCGCGGGCGAGGCCGTGCGCATCTCGGGGCGCTTCGAGATCACGCTCCCCGCGGGGGACGTGTGGTCGGGCGCGCGCGACCTCAACTCGAACGTGCCCGGTGTGCAGGTTCGCGTCGAGGTGCACCAGATCTTCACGCCGGGCTCGCCGTGGACCAACCACGGCAACGAGCTGCGCACGCAGTACCGCGTGATCACCACCGGCGAGGAGAACGTGCGCGGCGTGCCGCGCATCGTGGCGACGTCGTCGATGGGCGGGTTCCGCGCGGTCAACGGCGCGTTCGTGCTCGACAACGCGCTCTACCTCGTGGGCAACGCGACGGGCGGCCGCACGAGCCGCGGCGCCACGCGCAACGAGAAGCCCGTGGTCATCGGCATCGCGTTCAACGGCCGCGCCGCGGCCGACTCGCTCGCGACCGCCGCGCGCATCGAGGACATCCACGCCTTCACCTTCCCCGCGGGCAGCGGCCCCGTGGTGTTCGACACGCCCGCGTTCGCGCAGCGCTGGACCGACGCCAACAACGAGAACTTCGCCTGCTACAACATCGACAGCGCGTCGGGGCAGTTTCTCACGGGCACCTCGCCGATCGACTTCCGCTCGGTCGCGGGGGGCTTCGTGCTGAACGGCCACCTCTTCGCGCTCGGCGAGGCCACCGGCGGCTCGGCCGCGACGGCGGGCGTGCCCGGCGGCTACCACGCCGTCGCCCCGCGCCGCGCGCTCGCCCACTACGGCACGGGCGCCGCGGGCACCCGCGTCGACTTCAACGTCACCGTCACCAACCTCCCGTCGCCCTGACGGCCGCGGCGCGCCACGCCTCTCGGCGCGCCCATCGCCCCGAAGCACCCCACCGGTCAGCGCGGCGTGAGCCGTACGGCGTTGGCCGGGTCGATCGCGTTGAAGCGGTTGTGCGACACCGTCACGCCCCGCGCGCCGTCGAGGCTCTCGAGGCCGATGGTGGCGCTCGCGCCGAGCGGCAGCGCGCGCGCCGGGGTGGCCGAGCAGTAGTGGTGCTCGATCACGTCGGTGCCCTCGAAGAGCTTGGTCTGAAAGACCATGCGCGAGTCGGTGTCGCCGATCACCTGCCAGTTGCTCCACTGCACGACCATGCGCCGCCGCGGCGCCGCGCCGAGCACCGCGACGCGCACGTCGGTGGTCTCGTCGCGGGGCGTGAGGTCGTCCCAGAAGGGCGCGACGAGGCCGTTGGGCTCGCGGTTGTTGGGCATCGCGACGTTCACGTCGGCGATCGAGGGCTCGGCGCCGCCGGCGGCGAAGAGCTGCACGAAGCCGTTCGAACACACCGAGTAGTACATCGGCGCCGCGTCGAAGAAGCGCAGCGCGAAGGGCAGCGGGGCGGGGTCCGTCGCGGCGTCGTCGTCCCAGCCGTCGACGGGTGCGACCGTCGGCGCGGTCGCGAGCGCGTCGCAGGCCACGGGGATCGTGCTCACCGTGTACGGCGGCGGCTCGGCGGTCGAGAGCGTCGCGAGCACGTCGACGGGGCCGCCCGGCGACACGCCCGCGCCCGCCACGGTGAAGATCACGTTGCGCGCCGTCGCGGTGGCGTTGTCGATCGAGAGCGAGACGGGCGCGCCCACCGCCGTGGCCGTCGCGAACTGCGCGCAGATCGGCGCGGTGCAGGCGTCGAACGCGCGCAGCGTCGGGCGCCACGGCGACGCGCCCGTGGGCGTCGCGAGCACCGTGCCGCGCTGGCCCGCGGGGATGCGCAGCGAGTAGAAGAGCTGCGGCCCCGCGGCCGTCGGCTCGCACGCCGACGCGCCCGACACCGTGCCCGCGAGCGTGTTGGCCGACGCGGTCGTGCCCGCGGTGAGCGCCGTGGGCGACGCGCAGGTCACGCCCGCGGGGATCGCCACGACGCTCGACGCGACGTCGAAGGTGCCCGCGCCGCCGGCGGCGTTCGAGACCGTCACGATCACGTCGACGCTGACCGCGTCGGGGTTGTCGAACGCGATCGTGGCGGGCGAGCCCGCGGGGGCCTGCGACGACGACTCGCACGCGGTCGCGGCGCACGAGCGCAGCACACGCAGCGCGGGCGCCCACGGGGCGGCGCCGCGCGGCGTGACGGTGACCACGCCCCGCTGCCGCGCGCCGACGCGCAGCACGTAGTAGAGCTGCGAGCCCGTGAAGCCCGGCAGGCACAGGCCCGCGCCGCTCTGAAAGGCCGCCGCGAGGTCCTGCCCGGTGCGCGCGGCGCCCGGCGCGAGCACCGGCGCCGTCGCGCA
>JBDHVF010001002.1:0-3196 GCA_039809605.1 Polyangiales bacterium
TGCGGCGCTCGAACGCCGACGTGGGCGGTCGCATCGTCGAGCTCTCGCAGCGAGAGTACTTCGTCCGCGGCCGAGGGTACGTCGGCAGCGAGCGCGACCTCGAGTCGGTGGTTATTCGCGCGGGCGCGGGAGGAACGCCCGTGCTCGTGCGCGACGTCGGGTCGGTGCGCGTCGGAGGCAACATCCGTCGCGGCGCCGCGGAGTTCGACGGCCAGGGCGAGGCCGTCTCGGGCATCGTCGTGATGCGCTACGGCGAGAACGCGCTCGACGTGATCCAGCGCGTCGAGCACAAGCTCGCGGAGCTGCGCCCGTCGCTGCCCCCGGGCGTCGAGGTGGTCACGGTCTACAGCCGCGCTGGGCTCATCGAGCGCGCCATCGACACGCTTACGCACGCGCTCCGCGAGGAGATGATCGTCGTCTCGGTCGTCATCATCTTGTTTCTGCTGCACCTGCGCAGCGCCCTGCTGCCTATCGTGTCGATCCCGCTGGCGGTGCTCGCGGCGTTCATCCCGATGCACCTGCTGGGCATCCCGGCGACGATCATGTCGCTCGGCGGCATCGCCATCGCCATCGGCGCCACGGTCGACGCCGAGATCGTGATGGTCGAGGCCGCGCACAAGAAGCTCGAGCACGCCCCGCCCGACCTGCCCGAGGCCGAGCGCGATAGGCTCCTGGCCGAGGCCGCGCGCGAGGTCACGCCCGCGATCTTCTTCTCGCTGCTCATCATCGCCGTGTCGTTCGTGCCGGTGTTCGGGCTCACGGGGCAGGCGGGCAGGCTCTTTCGCCCGCTCGCGTACACCAAGACCTTCGTGATGCTCTCGGCCGCGGTGCTCTCGGTCACGGTGGCCCCCGCGCTGCGCGACTACCTCATCCGGGGCAAGATCTACTCCGAGGCGCGCCACCCGGTCTCGCGGGCGATCCGGTGGTTCTACGACCCCTTCGTGCACGTGGCGCTGCGCAACCCCAAGACCACCGTGCTCATCGGGCTGATGGCCGTGGTCTCGGCGCTCCCCATCGCCACGAGGCTCGGCTCTGAGTTCATGCCGCCCCTCGACGAGGGCGACCTGCTCTACATGCCCACGACGCTGCCCAACGTGTCGATCGAGGAGGCGAAGAACCAGCTCCAGCGGCAGGACGCGATCCTGCGGAGCTTTCCCGAAGTCGAGAGCGTGCTCGGCAAGGCCGGCCGCGCCGAGACGCCCACCGACCCGGCGCCCCTCTCGATGGTCGAGACCGTGGTGCGCCTCAAGCCCCGCGCCGAGTGGCGCACGGCCTATGTGCGCCGCTGGTACGCGGGGCGCACGCCTGCGTTCATGCGCCCGCTGCTCGAGCGCCTGTGGCCCGAGTTCGTGCCCATGAGCCGCGAGGCCCTCGTCGCCGAGATGAACGCCCGCATGCAGATGCCCGGATGGACCAACGCCTTCACGCAGCCCATCCGCAACCGCGTCGACATGCTCACCACGGGCATTCGAACCCCCATCGGCATCAAGGTCTACGGCACCGACCTCGCCCAGATCGAGCGCATCGGCACGACCCTCGAGCGTGTGATGCACGGCGTGGCGGGCACCCGCAGCGTGCTGTTCGAGCGCTCGGTGGGCGGGCTCTACATCGACGTGGTGCCCGACCGCGAGGCCCTGGCGCGCTACGGGCTCCAGGTCGAGGACGTGAACGACGTGATCGAGAGCGCCCTCGGTGGCGCGCCGGTCACCACCACCGTCGAGGGGCGCAACCGCTACACCGTCAACGTCCGCTACGCCGAGGACTTCCGCTCGAGCGTGCAGCGCATCCGCGAGGTGCTCGTGCCGTTGCCGGGCGCGGGTGCGGCGGCAGGTAGCGCGATGGGCGGAGCGGCGATGGGCGGCTCGACGGCCCCGACGACACCGCCCGAGGGCGTGCGCCAGATCGAGCTCGGCGCGATCGCCGACGTGAGGATCGCGCCGGGGCCGCCGATGATCCGCGACGAGGCGGGGTTGCTCGTCGGCTACGTCTACGTCGACATCGACGCGAGCCGCGACGTCGGCTCCTACGTCGAGGACGCGAAGCGCGTCGTCGAGGCGGCCCGGCGCGACGGCACCCTGACGCTGTCGCAGGGCATGTACCTGCGCTGGACGGGCCAGTACGAGCTGCTCGCGCAGATGGAGGCGCGCATGAAGATCCTCGTGCCCCTCGCGCTGCTGATCATCGTGGTGCTGCTCTACCTTCAGTTCCGCAACCTGACCGAGGTGTTGATCGTGCTGCTCTCGGTGCCCTTCGCGCTTGTGGGCAGCGTGTGGGCCTTGTGGCTGCTCGGCTATCACCTCTCGACCGCCGTGTGGGTGGGCGTGATCGCGCTGGTGGGTCTGGCCGCGCAGACCGGCGTCGTGATGATCGTCTACATCGACCACGCCTACGAGCGTCGGCTCGCGGCGGGCCAGATCAACTCGCTCGACGACATCGTCGAGGCGCACGCCGAGGGCACCATCCAGCGCGTGCGCCCCAAGCTCATGACCGTGAGCACCATGCTCATCGGCCTCGTGCCGCTGCTCTGGGCCACGGGCTCGGGCGCCGACGTGATGAAGCGCATCGCGGCGCCCATGGTCGGCGGCCTCGTGACGAGCGCCTTCCTCACGCTCGAGATCATCCCAGTGATCTACACCTACTGGCGCAACGAGCAGCTCCTCTGGCGCCACATCGGAGAGGTCGCTCCCGCCAGGCTGCCCGCGCTGTACACCTTCGAGCGCGTGCTCCTCACTGGGGCGCTCGTTTCGGTTTCGGCGCTCGTCGCGCGCCTCTACGTCGCGCATCCGCCGCCCGCGCTCACGTGGGGCGTCGCGGCCGGCGGTGTAGCGGCGCTCGTGGCCACCGTCGGCTACCTCGTCGCGCGTCACCGCGCGCACGAGATCGTGGCTCGCGCTTCACTCGCTCGGGACGCAGCGTCCTCTGGCCCCTCCACACCGCACGAAAGGACATGACCATGAAGTCGATCGCTACCCTGACCCTGAGCCTCTTTCTCGCCGTGAGCTGCCGCGAGTCTCCGGCGCCGGCGTCGCCGTCGCAGCCGGGCACGAGCGCCACGCCGGGTCGCGTCGCCGTCACCGTCGACGCGCAGGGCTACCACCCCGCGACGATCAACCTGTCCGCCGGGCGCCCCGCGACGATCGTCTTCACGCGGACGAGCGACGAGGGGTGCGGCCAGCAGGTCGTGTTCCCTTCGCTC
>JBDHVF010001003.1:0-3195 GCA_039809605.1 Polyangiales bacterium
GAGCGCTCGCCGCCGGGGCCGCGCACGCGCACGCGCTCCACGCCCGCCGCGGGGATGCGCACCCGCGCGCCCGTGCGCCGCGCGTCGAGCGCGAGCGAGGCCGAGCGCTCGCGCGCGTGCTCCACCGCGGCGCGGAGAAAGAGCACGAAGCCCGGTCGCAGCGGCCAGTCGGAGCGGTCGGGGTCGAAGGCAGCCACGGTGGTGCTCCCGCGCGTGCCGTCGCGCGCCACCACGAGCGGCCCGGCGGGTGACGTCACCAGGGCGATGTCGCCGGGCTCCGCGCGGACCTCGCGCGCCGACGAGACGTGCACGTCGGCCACGCCCACGAAGCGCGCGCGGGGGTCGGTGGGGGAGACGTCCGTCCACCGCGGGCGGGGAATCGCCGCGCCGAGCGCGACCCCGACGAGCGAGGGCTGCGACGCCTGCTCGGCGCTGTCGAACGCGAGCACCTCGCCCGCGAGCGCCTCGGCGGGGGCGGCGCCGTGGAACACCGTGAGGCCGTCGAAGGGTCGCGCGCGCACGGCGTCCCACGCGGCGCGGGTCATCACCGAGAGCGACACGCCGGGGTCGGCCCGCAGCGCGCGCGTGACCCACGGCGAGGCCCCCTCGCGCGGCACCACGAGCCGCACGGACAGCGCGCCCGGCGGGGGCACCGGCGCCCACGCCACGTCGTCGAGGTCGAGCGCGTCGCCCCCCTCGGACGCCACGCGCACGCGCACGAGGTCGGCCGCGTCTCCCTCGGCCAGCTCGATGGGGAGCGACACGCTCGAGCGCCCCGCGGGCACCCTCGCGCGGCGCACCGCGAGGCTCTCGGCGGCCTCTCCGCGCAGGGCCTCGACGGTGAGCGTCACGTCGCGCGGCCCCTCGGCGCCCGCGTTCACCAGGGCCGCGAAGAGCACGAAGCGACGCGCTTCACCCGGCGCGCCCGTGGCGTCGGGCGAGGGGCGCAGCTCGGTCGCGGTGACGCCCACGTTCGACGCCTCGGAGCCCACGAGCAGCACCTCGGCGGGCGTCGGCGTGGCGACGCTCACCGCGTCGGCGCGCGTCGTTCCGTCGGTGACCACCACCAGCCGTCGCGCGCCCGCTCCGCCGCCGCGCAGGCGGTCGGCGGCGATGGCGAGGGCGCGCGAGAGGTCTCCGCCGCACGCGTGGGCGGCGAGCCGGTCGAGCGCGCGCAGCACCTCGCGGGGGTCGCGGGTCTCGGGCACGGCGATGGAGGGCGAGCACCCGGCCTCGACGAGCACGACCTGCCCGCCGGGGCTCAGGGTAGAGAGCGCGCGTCGCGCGGCGGCGCGGGCGTCGTCGAGGCGCGCGCGGCCGCCGTAGCGCGCGGCCATCGAGGCCGTGGTGTCGACGACGAGGGCCATGCGCGCGGCGGGCGAGGTCTTCGCGCGGCGAAAGGGCGTCGCGAGCGCCAGGGTCGCGCACGCGAGGGCGGCGAGGTGCAGCCAGAGCGAGGCCTCGCGGCGAAACCTCCGCAGCCCCGCGTGGCGCGCGAGGTCGCGCTCGACGGCGCGCCAGAGCTCGAGCGAGGGCACCTCGACGCGGGCCCGGCGCCGCTTGCGGAGGTAGAGCGCGAGGAGCGGCAGGGCGAGCGCGAGCGCGGCGAGGCCCCAGGGGGTGAGTAGCTCCATGCGCGCTCCGTCGGGTGCGCGAAGGTATCACACGCGCCCGCGCGTCGCGTGTACCGTGCGCCCCGCGAAGGGAGATCCACGGACATCATGCAACAGGGTTCATCGACGGCGCCCGCGCCCACGTTCGCCGACCCCACGCCGCTGGGGCTTTTGGGGCTCGCGGTGGGGTGCGCGGCGCTCCTGCCCGTGGCCTTCGGCGTGTCGCTCACGCCCGCGGCGCTGCGCACGGCCGCGTGGTTCTGCCTCTTGTTCGGCGGCGGGTGCCAGATGCTCGCGGGGCTGCTCTCGTTCGCGAACAAGAACCTGCTCGGCGCGACGCTCTTCACCACCTTCGCGTTCAACTGGGGGATGAACTACCGCACGCTCGCGGGCCTCGCCGAAGGGAAGCTCCCCGACCCCTCGGTGGTGCTCGCGGTGGACGTGTGCTTCCTGGTGATCTTCGTCGTGCTCACCTTCGCGTTCGCGTACTTCTCGAAGCTGCTCGTGGCGTTTCTGGGCGACATCGTGCTGCTCTACGCGTGCCGCATCGCGCGCGAGCTCACGCACTCGGCGGCCTTCGCGCTGCCCATCGCGCTCTGCACCGTGGCGCTCGCGGCCATCGCCCTGTGGCTCGCGTTCGCCGTGCTCGTGAACACCAGCGCGGGCAGGGCCCTGTTCAAGGTGCCTGGCCCGCTGCTCGCGCCCGCGCCGCCGCACGCGCACCCCGCGTCGGAGTGACCGCCGCGCCGCCGATGCGATAGTGTCCGCGCCATGACCGACGTGCGAACCCTGCGCTGCCCGACGTGCGGCGCCCAGCTCCCCGCGTCTGCGTACTCGTCGGCGTGGGCCGTGTGCGACTACTGCAAGGCGCCGCTCGAGGTCGCGAGGCCGGGGCCCTCGCACCCGCTCCTGCGCGAGACGGCCTTCGCGGCGCCCGCCGCGCAGCCGCCACTCGGGGGCATGGTCGTGCGGCTCCACGGCGTCGGCCAGAACAAGATCGGGCTCATCAAGATCGTGCGCGAGCTCACGGGGCTGGGCCTGGCCGACGCGAAGCACCTCGTCGAGTCGCGGATGCCCGTCGACGTGCACGTCACCCAGCGCAACGTGCCGGTCGACGCGCGGCTCCTCGAGCTCGCGACCTACGGCTGCCAGTACGAGACCTTCGGCGCGTACGAGCCCGCGCACGCGCCGCCCGCGGCCGCGCAGCCCGCGCCCGCGGGGGCGTGCGTCGTGGTGCTGGAGCACACGGGGCCCAACAAGATCGCGGTCATCAAGGAGATCCGCGAGGTGACCTTCTGCGGCTTGAAGGAGGCCAAGGACCTCAGCGAGCAGACGCCCTCGCGCTTCACGCTGACGAACCCGAAGCTCTCGCCCGACGACCTCGTGCGGCGCTTCGCGGCCGTGGGCGCGCGCGTGCGGCTCGAGCGGTGAGGCCCTCCCCCCGTCCCCCTCCCGCGGAAGCGGGAGGGGGTGCCTGGAAGGAGCCTGCATACCCTCACCCCCGTCCCCTCTCCCGCGAGGGCGCCTTGCCTTTAGCCAAATCCATCCGACACGTGCGCACCCGCGTGGCGGGGTTCACACC
>JBDHVF010001004.1:0-3192 GCA_039809605.1 Polyangiales bacterium
GCTGCGGCCCGCGGGCCCTCGGGCGGTCGACCGCGGCGAGGCCGCGGCGCTCGAGCCAGTCGAGGCACTGGCCGAGCACGTCGAGCGCGCGCGCGAAGGCTTCGAAGGCGCGCGCGACCTCCTGGCCGAGGCGCGCGCCGAACGCGTGCGCGGCGGCCGACGCGCCCGGCGGCGCGGCGACGTCGGCCGCGGGGTTGTGGAGCGTCACCAGGGCCGTGAGCGCCTCCGAGGGGCGGAGGCTGATGTGGATGCGTCGGAGCATTGCGCGCTGTCCCCTCCGGCGGGGTGGTGGTTGGGTTCGTGGGCGTCGAACCTTACGCCACCTTGGCCGGCAGGAGGTTGCCCGCGAACACCCGGTCGAGGTCGAGGCTCTCGATGCCGCGCTCCCAGTTGCGCGCGCGCGACTGGAGCCACAGGGCCAGCGCGGCGAGGTTGGCCATGCAGGTCTTCTGGGCGCGCGAGACCTTCTCGACGATGGCGCCCGAGGGCAGGCGCATGCGCAGCCGCGCCCAGTTGCCCTCGGTGTCCCACGTGACCTTCACGT
This sequence comes from Polyangiales bacterium, assembly GCA_039809605.1. Lineage (GTDB taxonomy): Bacteria > Myxococcota_A > Polyangia > Polyangiales > CAISKJ01. The sequence continues at coordinate 545 of JBDHVF010001004.1, forward strand.
CGGTCTCGGGGATGCTCAGCCGCGCGAAGGCCGAGCGGAACACGTCGATGCACTCCTCGACGGACTTGGAGCCCTCGTAGTAGTTCACCCGCGCGGCGGTGTAGGCGGGCGCGGCGTTGTCGTTGGTGGCCTGCACCACGCTGTCGGCGAAGGCCTCGGCGAAGGTCTCGATGCCGCGCTCGAGGTTGCGCGCGCGGTCCTCGAGCCAGAGCGCGAGGCAGGCGGTGTTGGCGTCGAGCGTGGGCTGCGTCGCGCAGGTGCGCTCGATGCGCGTGCCCGCGTACTGGAAGGTCACGCTCATCGACCCCGCGTCGAGGCCGCGACCGGGCGTGAACGAGAGGTCCGTGAGCCCGAGCCGCTCGGCCGTGCGCTGGAGCTTCTCCCTCGCCTCGTCGCCGGTCATCGAGCCCTTGTAGATGTTCGTCTTGCGCTGCGTGGTCATGGGTCGGTGCCTCCTCGCGCGAGACCGTCATCGCCTCGCGGGAACGTGCCGCAACCCTAGCAGGGCACTGAACGCTTGAACAGACCCCGCGGGACATTGCCCGTCCGCGGGCTACTGGTAACGCGGCACCGCCCCCGAGCGCACCAGCGTGCGGAACACCACGCCGACGCCCGCTTCGAACATCCCGTCGCGCGCGCCGGTGCCCTGCGCGTCCCACGGGCGCGAGGTGATCCACCGCGCGGCGACGCGGAGCATCACCCCGTCGCCGCGGCGCCACGCGAGCGGGAGCTCGAAGCCGCCGCCGAGCACGAAGCCCGCGCCGCCCCCCTCGCCGGGCCGCAGCCACGCGGCCCCGACCTCGACGCCGATGGAGTCGAGCGCGAGGTCGAGCCACCGCGGCCCGCGCTCCCAGTCGTAGTTGAGCCGCGCGAGCCACGCGGGGCGCAGGTCGACCGCGGCCCAGAGCGCGTCGTGCCGCTGCGACGCGATCGCGCGGTCGTAGCCCACGCCCAGGCCGGTCATCTCCATGAAGCGCGCGCGCGCCGCGACGCTCGCCGACCCGGCCAGGCCCGACGGCGTGTCGGCCAGCGAGCCCATGACCTCGGCCGAGAGCACGAGGTCGCCGTCGAAGCGGCCGTAGACCCCGCCGGCCTCGTTGCCGTCCTCGGCCGACGCGCCGCGCGGCGTCGCCATCGCCGACGCGAGGAGCAGGGCTGTGCACACGGAGCGACGCACGGGGCGCGGGACGCTACAGCACCCACGCCCCCGCGCGCCACTGCGACCCCGACGTCTTCACTCCCAGGTCACGGGGCGGTCGGGCACGGCGGTGCGCCCGATGGCGGTGCCGAGCTGCCCGCCGTCGTTGTTGCCCCAGCAGAGCACCGACGGGTCCGCGGGCGCCGCGGGGTCGGTGACCGCACAGGCGTGCGAGGTGCCCAGCGCCAGCGAGCGCACGAGCAGCGGCCGGCCGTCGCGGTCGCGGATCTGCGTGGGCGACGTGAGGTTGCCCGACCCCGGCCCCAGGCGGCCGATGAAGTTGTAGCCCCAGCACCAGACCTCGTGGCCTGTGGTGACCGCGCAGGTCGCGTCGTCGGCGAGCACGAGGCGGTCGACCGTCGGCAGGCCCACGACGCGCACGGGCGTCGAGCGGCTGGTGGTGGTGCCGTCGCCGAGCGTGCCGTGGGCGTTCTCGCCCCAGCACCACACGTCGCCCGACGAGCGCAGCGCGCACGCGTGGCGGCTCGACGCGTAGACGCGCGTCACCTGCGTGAGCGAGAGGCGCTGCGGCGTGGCGAAGACGCCCTGCGCGGGGTCGCCCGTGCCGAGCACGCCCTCGGCGCCGTTGCGCCCCCAGCAGCGCACCTCTCCCGTGGAGAGCGACGCGCAGGTGAAGCTCGCGGCGGGCGCGACGCTGGTCACGCCTTCGAAGGGCGACGCGCCGCCCACGGGTCGCGAGGGGTCGGGGCTCTGCGGGCCGTTGCGCGTGGTGCCGTCGCCGAGCTGGGCCTCGAAGTTGCGGCCCCAGCACGCGGCCCGCCTGCGCGCGGCGTCGTAGATCACGCACTGCTGGTCGCCCGACGGAGAGACCTCGAGCACGCCGCTCACGCCCACGACCTCGACGAGCGCGCTGCGGTGCATGTTGGTGCCGTCGCCCAGGTACGACCCGAAGTTGTTGCCCACGGCGAGCGCGCGGCCGTCGCCGACGATCACGTACATGCTGTCGCCGTTGAGGATGCCCTGGCGCACGACGGCCCGCGTGTAGCCCCGGAGCATGGGCACCTCGACGGGCGGCCACTCGGGCGTGCCCGACCACGGGAACGTCGTCGCCGACCAGGGGCCGCTGCCCCACGCGCGCCACGTCCCGTCGCTCAGGCGCGCGAGCGTGCTCGCCTCGCCCGCGAGCACCTCGACGGGCGTTACGCACGCGCCCGACACGCACGCGATCTCGCAGCGCCGCCCGCACGCGCCGCAGTGCACGCGGTCGGTCGCCGCGTCGACGCAGAGCCCGCCGCAGTCGACGAAGGGCGCCGCGCAGCGCACGCCGCACACGCCCGCGGAGCACGTCGCGGCGCCCTGCGAGGGCAGCGGCGCGGGGCACGCGTTGCCGCAGCGCCCGCAGTTCGCGAGGTCCGTCGAGGTGTCGACGCAGCGCGCGCCGCAGCGCGTGCAGGCGTCGGCCGCGTCGGCGCCCGCGTCTCGCGCGCCG
>JBDHVF010001005.1:0-3189 GCA_039809605.1 Polyangiales bacterium
AGGAGAGCGCGCCGTGCGCGCCAACGTTCTGGAGCCCCTCCACGGGGCGACCCCCTTCGGTAGCCCGGGGTGAGGGGCAGACGCCCCCGAACCCCGGCGTGCGCGAGGCGCTTTCTGCAAGCTGTTTGCGCCCTATTTCGCCGCCGATGGGGGTGGGGAGTGGGGGCCGACGCATGCGTGGCCTGACTACGCGATGAGGCAGGCCATCACCCGCGGCCGCCGCGCCTTGACGTCCGTCCGTGGGAAGCACACGCGCGGCCTTGACCGCGAGCGCCCCCGACGCGTCTCATGGCCGCCGCCCCGATGCCGCCGTGCTCCGTGCCGCCCGACGCGCAGACCTTCCTCTACGGCTTTCGCAAGCTGCTGCTGGTGCTGCACTACGCCTCGTCGGTGGCGCTCGTGGGCGCGTCGACGCACCTGCTCCTGCAGATGCCCGCGCTGCTCCGCGGGCGCAGCCGCGTGCGCCTCGAGCGGATCTACGGCCGCGTGGTGGCCGCCGCGTACGCGCTCACCTACGCGCTCGGCGCGCTGCTCTACCCGACCTACCGCTACCACGTGCGCGCGCTCTTTCTCGACCGCCACCACCCCATGGTCTCGAACGTCTTCGACGTGAAGGAGAACCTCGCCACCATCGCCCTCCCGCTCGCGCTCGCGCTCGGCGCGCTCGGCGGTCGCATGGCCGACCCCGAAGACAAGCCCTTTCGCCCCGTGTACGCCGCGATGAGCCTGCTCGTCGCCGCCGTCGTCTGGTTCGACGTCGTGAGCGGCGTGCTCATCGTCTCGTACAGGTCGGTGTGAGCGTGCGCCCGGTCGCCCGAGTGATGCTCGCGTTCGCCGTGGGCCGAGCCGTGTTCGGCGCGCTCTTTCTCGTGAGCGTGGTCGGCAAGTGGCCGATGCCCTGGTACCTGCCCGTCGAGCGTCGGTGGGTGTTCGCCTCGTCGGTGCACACCGTCGGCATGGACTGGTACGGGCGCTCGGCGCTCGCGCTCGTCGGGGGCCTGGTCACGGGCGCGATGGCCTGGGCGATCGGGGGATGGTCGCGCGTGGCGCCGTGGCTCGGGCGGCCGTCGGTGGTGGTGGGCGTCGCGCGCCTCGGCGGCACCATGCTGCTCTTCGACGTGGTCTTCTACGCGCTCACGCTGCTCACGCGCGACCTCGACCCGATCGACCTGCCGTCGTGGTACTGCCCGCGGTAGCCGCTACGGGGAGGGAGCGCTCGACGAGTCAGCGTGAGCGCCCTCGACGATCTCTTCGCGCGGCACCTGCTCGGACACGGGCACGCTGCCGGGGTCTCGCCTGCCTCTCAGAAAGAGCGCGATGGCCGGCACGCCGAAGAGCACCAGCGGCAGCGGCGCGAGGAAGGCCACGCCGCCCATCACCACGATCGTCGTGAAGATCAGCGCCACCGCCGAGAGGACGATCGCGCCCACCCACGCCATCGGGAAGCGGAATTGATCATGTGTCTCGGTCACCATAGCTCTCTCCATGGCTGCAACCGCAGGGCCGGAGGGCCGCGGAGGCGGCGCGGCCCGCGGCGGCGAGTCGACGGGCGCGTGGCTGAAAAATAGGCCGTTGGTGCGAACTGCGACAGGTGTTTCGTTTGGGCGCGAGCGCCCCCGCGAGCGGCGCGGGGATCGCCGCGGCGGGCCGCGTGGCACGCGAGGTGCGCCGGTAGAGCCCTGCCATGCGCGTGGAGTTCCCGTACCCAGGCTACGAGTCCATCGGCGCCTTCACGGTGCCCGACGACAACCTCATGGGCGTCTACCAGCCCCGGAGCGCCAGCGAGCTCGGCGTGACGGCGTCGGAGCGCGACGTCATCGACGCCGCCCTCGCGAGGCCCCACGGCGCGCCGCGCCTGAGAGACCTCGCCCGGCGCGACGACCGCGTGCTCGTCCTCTTCGACGACGCGACGCGCGCGACGCCCATCGAGCCGCTGCTCACCGCGGCGGTGCGCGAGCTCGACGCCGCGGGCGTCTCCCACGAGCGCGTCACGCTGCTCAGCGCGCCCGGCACGCACCGCGAGATGCGCGACGACGAACTGCGCGCCAAGCTCGGCGCCCACCGCGACCGGCTCCGCGTCGTGCAGCACCGCTGGCTCGACGAGGGCGAGCTGCACGAGTTCGGGCGCACCTCCGACGGGGTGCGCGTGACGGCCAACCGCCTGCTCGCCGAGAGCGACCTCGTGGTGGGCCTCGGGGCGATCGTTCCGCACCGCGTGAAGGGCTTCTCGGGCGGCGCCAAGATCGCCTTTCCCGGCGTGTCGGGCCGCGAGATGATGGACGCCAACCAGTGGGACGCCTCGCTCCGCATGTCGGAGACGGTGATGGGCGCGGCCGAGAACCCCATGCGACTGCGCATGGAGGAGGCCGCGCGCCTCGCGGGCCTGCGCTACATCGTCAACGCCGTGCTCGACCGCGACGGGCGCATCGCGGGCTGCTTCGCGGGCGACCCCGTGGCCGCGCACCGCGCGGGCTGCGAGCTCTCGCGCGAGGTCTACCGCGCCGACATGCCCTCGCGCGCCGACATCGTCGTGGCCGACGCGCACCCGGCCGACCGAGACTTCTGGCAGTCGGCCAAGGCCCTCTACGCCGCCACCCTGGCGGTCAAGCGCGGCGGCACGATGATCGCCGTCGCGCCCAACCCCGAGGGCGTCGCGTCGAACCACCCCGACGTCATGCGCATCGGCTACCGGCCCCACGCCGAGCTCGTGCGCATGGTCGACCGCGGCGAGGCGCGCGACCTCGTGGGCGTGGCCATCCTCGCCGACGTGGCGCAGATCGTCGACCACGCCGACTGCGTCATGGTGTCGCCGGGCATGTCGCGCGGCGACTGCGCGACGCTCGGGCTGCGATGGGCCGCCACCGTCGACGACGCGCTCTCGATGGCCTTCGAGCGCCAGGGCGGCGACGCGCGCGTGGCGGTGCTGCGCCACGGCGGGCACATCCTGCCGCTGGCGCGCGGGAGGTGACTCAAACCAACCGCAGGTCAATCTGGCCGCTCTCGCGTGTGCGACGTGTCGCCCACTCGCGCAGCGGCGCACCTTCGCGGAGCCCCCACCCAACGCTGCCGCGCGCCTTGGCGGAGCCCCCACCCAACGCTGCCGCGCGCCTTGGCGGAGCCCCCACCCCCGCTGCCGCGCGCCCCGCCCCCGCGGAGCGAGGGCGTGGCTGAGCGTACGGAGACGAGGAG
>JBDHVF010001006.1:0-3181 GCA_039809605.1 Polyangiales bacterium
GGGTGCTCTCTCCCGGTGGGGGATTTCGTAGGCGCCGCGTCGCTCACATCACGCGGACGATCTCTTCGGTGCGGCGCTCGAGCTCGGCGCGGTCGACGCCGCCCTGCTCGCCCACGGCGCTGCGGTAGAGCGCGCTCTCGGCGAACACGCGCAGCGCCTCGATGCGCTTGGTGAGGTAGGGGTGCGAGCGCTGGAGCTCGCCCATGCGCCCGTAGCCGCCCTTCACCTCCTTGAGCTGGTCGAGGTAGGCGTCGACGTTCATCTGGTCGAAGAGCCTGCGGCTGCCGATGGCGAGCTTGACGAACGAGTGGGTGGCCACCGTGGGGTTCTTGCAGCAGAGGAGCCCCGCGCGGTCGCACGTGACCTCGGCCGCGCGCGCCCAGCTCTGGAGCGCCAGCGTCGCGGGCATGAGAAAGGGCGCGAGCAGCACGCCCGCCGCCGCGGCCTGGAGGATCACCCGGAGCATGTGCAGCGTGGTGAGGTAGACCACGTGGTTGTTCTGGATGTGCCCGCACTCGTGGCCGATGACGAAGCGCAGCTCCTCGTCGCTCAGGGCGTCGACGGTGGCCGCGTGCACCATGATGAACGCGTCGTTGTCGACGCCGTAGGTGGCGGCGTTGATCGAGCCGATCTGCGGCACGATGTAGACCTGCGGCGCGGGGATGCCGAGCGTCTGCGCGCACTCGCCCGCGATGCGGTGGATGCGCGGGAACTGGTTGGGCCCGACCTTCACCGCGTTGCCGAGGAGGTCGTGCGTGAGGAACTCCTTGGAGAGCTTCACCGTCTGCCCGACGGCGACCTCGACGGGCCTGAGCGTGCGCATCTTGCGGAGCACGCGCAGGTCGCCCTCGTACGCGTACCCCTCGCCCCGCTCGCCGCTCGGGCCTGTCTTGCGCTCGCTCACGTACGAGGCGAAGTCGAACTGCATCGTCATGCGATCCTCCGGCGGGTGCGTTCGGGGCGAACGTAGCACCGCGGTCCGCACGGCGCGACGGGATATCTCCCCCTCAACCATCGAGGTGCCCCGAGGCATTCCCGGCCCTCACGCGGCGGCGATTGACGAACCCGCGCGAGGCGTTGCACCGTGCCGCCGCTCATGGACGGACCACGCCCCGAAGTGCCCTCGCGCGCGCGCACCGCGCTCTCCGTCGCGCTGCTCGCGGTCTTGTACCTCTGGGTGTTCCCGTACCACGCGCTCGTGAACAACCCGAACGAGAACGTGCGCATCTACATGACCGTCGCCATCGTCGACGACGGCACCTTCGCGCTCAACCGCATCGAGCGCGACTGGGGCTACGTCAACGACAAGTCCGTGCGCGACACGCCCCTCTCCGAGGCGATTCGAGAGCGCCACGTCTCCGACGACGTGCTGCGCGCCGCGGGCGTCTCCGACGACGTGCTCACGCGCTTTCGCCTCGGGCGCCCCACGCCCGAAGACCTGCGCCAGCGCGTGAACCTGCTCTACAGCTCCAAGGCCCCCGGCACGAGCTACCTCGGCGTGCCCGCGTACTGGCTCCTCACGAGGCTCACCCACCGCGACACGCACCCGCCGCCCCCGCAGGCCGCGCCCGCTCCCTCGGCGCGCCCCGGCGCCCACGCGCGGCGCCCCGAGGTGCGAGAGCCCATCGAGCGCACGAAGGTGGTCTACGCCGTGCGGCTCTTCGCCAACGTGCTCCCGGCGCTGGTGTTCGCGTGGTTCTGGTACCGCTTCCTCGGCGCCCGCACGCGCTCGCGCGCCCTCTGCGACGCGGCGTTCTTCAGCTCCATGGCCGGCTCGTCGCTCTTCGCCTACAACGAGGTCTTCGCGAGCCACTCGCACAACGCCATGTGCCTCGGCGCCGCCATCATGGCCATGTGCGCCGTGCGCGAGCGCGACGCGATCGCCCGCGAGCGCGGGGACGAGCCCCGGACGCACGGGGGAGCGATGTTCCTCGCGGGCCTCTTCGGCGCGGGCATCGCGCTCTTCGAGTACCCCGCGGGCATCGCCACGGCCGTCGTCGCGCTGTGGATCCTCGCCAGCAACGCCGAGCGCCGCCGCGGGCTCCTCGGGCTCGCGCTCGCGGCGGCCGTCGCGGGCGCGATGGCGTATGCGAAGTGGCACAGCAAGAAGGCCGCGGCCTTCGCGGCCCTCGTGGCGCTCGCCTCGTACGCCCTCACGCTGCGCCCCCGCAACGTCGCGCGCCTCGCGTGGGCGGGCGCTGGCGGCGCGATCCCCGCCGCGCTCGCGATGCTCTACCACAAGCGCTGCTTCGGCGGCGTGCTCAAGACCGGCTACAGCTTTCTCGAGAACCAGCAGTTTCGCAGCGAGATCTCGCAGGGCTTCTTCGGCGCCACGGCGTTCTCGTGGGACGCGGGCCTGCGCCTCTGGTTCGACCCCGCGTTCGGGCTCGTGCCCTCGACCTTCCTCTTCGCCCTCGCGTTCGCGGGCGTCGCCGCGATGCTCTCGTGGCGGCCCTCGGGCGACGGCGCCGCGACGAAGACGGCCGTCGCGCGCGGTGCCCTCGGCGCGCTCGTCGCGTTCACGGCCGTCAAGCTCGCGCTCGCGGTGAAGCTCCACGCGGGCGCCCCCGCGCACGCCGACGTGGGCCGCTGGCTCGTGGCCTTCTGCATGGCCCTGCTCGCGGCGCTCAGCGTGAGCCTGCCGCCCGCCTCGCGCCGCGACCGCTCGCTCGGCGTGGTGACCCTGATGGTCTGCTTCGGCATGACCGCGCTCATCGGCATGATGAACAACTGGCGCGGCGGGTGGCAGGTCGGGCCCCGCTACCTCGTGACGCTGGTGCCCGCGCTCGCCGTCGCGGCCCTCGCGGGCGCCGACGCGATCCACCGCGCGCTCACGCCCGGCACCCGGCGCGCCGTGACCGTCTTCGCCGCCGGCGCCACCGCGACGGCCTTCGTGGTGACGGGGCTCGTGTCGGCGACCTTCCCGCACATCCCCACGGAGTACACCTCGCCGGTCTTCGAGATGGTGCTCCCCGTGCTGCGCGACGGGTTCGTGCCGCACAACGCCGGGCACCTGCTCGACATGAAGGGCGCCGCGTCGATGTGGGGCTTCGCGGTCGCGGCCTTCCTCATGCTCGCGCTGGTGCTGCGCGGCGACGAGCGACGCCCGCTCGCGGCCGTCGCGCACGCGGTGGCCTCGCTCGCCGTCGCCGTGGTGCTGCTCGCGCCCATGGCCGCCGCG
>JBDHVF010001007.1:0-3179 GCA_039809605.1 Polyangiales bacterium
GGCGCGGGGCGCGGGGCGCAGCCCGCGAGCGCGGCGAGGCAGAGGGCGGTGATCGCGCGGGGCGGGGGCACGTGCGGCGCCGAGCGGACCACGGCCCCGCGCGCGGCTCAAGGGCGCCGGTCAGAGCCGCATGCAGGCGTCGTTCGAGACGGTGTACGTGTTGATGGGGGTGACGTCGCAGCCCCCGTCGGGGCGCACGACGAGCCCCGCGACGCGCCAGAAGGTGTTCACGCTGTTGCAGTTGCCCGAGGAGTTGCCGCTGAGGGGCGAGCTCACGAAGACGGCCGCGGGCGTGGTGCCCGAGCCGCCGCAGAACACGCGCACGGTGGCGGTGCGCCCGTTGCCGCGCGCCTCGTTGTGCACGCCGATGTAGTAGCCCGTGGAGGCCGCGGGCGTGTCGACGCGGATGGTCTCGGGGCCGTTGGAGGTGGCGTTCTGCAGGTCGAGGTTGGCGCCCCAGAGCGTGGCGGGGTCGGCGTAGTAGCAGTCGTCGCCGTTGAACCACGAGGTGACGTTGCCGTCGTGCAGGTGCAGGTCGACGTCGCCGTCGCCGTCCCAGGTGAGCTCGACGCGCACGCCGCGGTTGTTGGCGGTGAGGTTGAACTCGCAGGTGCGGGTACCGCCGAGGTAGTCGACGCCGCTCACGCGCATGCGGTAGGCGCCCACGAGCATGGGCCGCGCGGAGACCGAGTTGCCCGTGGGGGGCGCGGGCGACCACTGCACGCCGCCCGCGCCCGTGGCGCCGGGCGGGCCCGACACGATCGACCACTGGAGCGTCGTCGCGATGCCGCGCGGCGAGGCCGTGAGGGAGGTGGTGTCTCCCGCGAACATGGTCACGTCGGCCGGGCAGGTGATGACGCCGATGCAGGCGTCGTCGACGAAGCCGTCGCAGTCGTCGTCGCGGCCGTTGCAGTACTCGGCCGAGGGCACGACCTGGCCCGGGCAGGTGGCGCCCCACGAGCCCGCGACGCAGGTCTGCGTGCCGGGGTGGCAGACGCCCACGCCCGACGTGCCCGAGGCGCCCGTGTAGCAGCTCCGCGTGAGGCCGTCGTCGACGAGGCCGTCGCAGTCGTTGTCGACGTTGTCGCAGACCTCGGCCGAGGGCGCGCCGGGCGTGCAGGTCTGCGGCACGCCGCTCACGCAGGCCGCCACCGTGCGCTGGCACGCGCCGACGCCGCAGGTGATGGCGGGCAGCGCCTCGTCGACCATGCCGTCGCAGTCGTCGTCGAGGCCGTTGCAGACCTCGGGCGAGGGGGCGCCCGGGGTGCAGACGGGCACCGCGCCGCGCACGCAGCCGGGCACGGTGCGCTGGCACACGCCGACGCCGCAGGTGATCGACGGGATGCCGTCGTCGACGAGGGCGTTGCAGTCGTTGTCGAGGTTGTCGCAGACCTCGTAGCCCACGCAGGCGAGGCAGGTGCCCGCGGCGTCGCACTGCGAGAGCGTCGGCGGCGACCAGCGCACCGAGCTGTTGGAGCGCACCGAGTACGAGGTGTTGTAGCCGACCTGGCTCCACGACCCGAGGTCGCCGCGCTGGATGCCGATGGTGGCGCTCGACCCGGTGGCGCGCGCGTCGCCGGTCATGGCGCCGTAGATGACGTTGACGGCCTGGGTGGCCTCTTCGAGCACGACCTCGAAGTCGAGCGAGGCGCCCACGGGGCCTGTCCCGCTGCGGTCCTGGAAGTCGGCGTGGGACCACTCGACGACGTAGAGGCGCGAGGGCACGCGGCCGAAGGTCGCCGTGCAGACGCCGGGCGTGCGGGTCTGGAGGTCGTCCCAGAAGGGCGCGATCGCGTCGCCGAGGCTCGACGTGGGCAGCGCGGCGTTCGTCCACTGCGAGGCCGCCGCGGGCGGAAAGGTCAGGAGCCCGTTGGCGTCGATGCCCACCTCGTTGCGCACGGTGCCGTAGAACCTGAACCCGAAGGGCAGCGCGTCGGTCGTGACCCCGTCGCCCTGCGCCGAGAGGGCGATGGTGGCGCCGGGCACCGAGCACGCGTCGATCCACCCGAAGGGCGACGCGCCGCGGTTGTACGAGCCCGTGTCGAACGAGCAGACGGTGCCCGCGGGCAGGTACGACGCGCGCACGCACACGGGCTCGCCCGTCGCGCAGGAGACGCGGCCGAACTCGCAGACGTTGCCCGTGTCGCAGCGCGCGCCCTCATTGCAGGGCACGCAGTCGCCCGCGGCGTTGCACACGCTGTGGAGGCCGCAGGTGGTGCCCACGGGCTGCAGGCCGTCGTCGACGCAGACGGGCGTGACGGGGTGGGCGCACGAGATCACGCCGCGGTGGCACGGCCCCGTGGTGAGGCACTCGCTGCCGGCCTCGCAGCGGAAGGGCGTCTCGACGGGGCGGCAGCGGAACTGCACCTCGACGGAGCCGAGCTGGGGCGCGAGGTTCTCGTCGGGCCCCGGGTCGAAGTACGCGGTGAGCTCGACGTAGCGCGCGTGGGCGAGGTCGGGCGACGCCGCGTAGAGGATGTCGCCGAGGTCGTAGCCCGTGGTCTCGGGGCTCGCGGTCGTGGCGCGCGGCGCGTCGGGCAGGCGGATGGCGGGCGCCGAGGCGAGGGCCGCGGCGTCGTCGGCGGCGCGCACCTCCATGCGGATGGCCGCGGCGCCCGTGACGTACGAGCTGAAGTTGATCATGCCCCAGGTGGGGAGCGTGGGCACCGAGCCCGCCGGGCACGTGGCCTCCCACTGGCGCCTGTACACCCCCGCGGCGCAGTACTGGTCGTTGGAGGTCGGCGTCCAGCGGAAGCCCACGCCCGGCCCGACGACGCCCGCGGTGTTGTACCCCACGAGGTCGTAGCGCGTGCCGCCGCCCTCCTGCACGCCGATGGTGGCGCTCGAGCCGGTGGCGAGGTCGCCCGCGCTCAGCATGGTGTTGTAGAGCACGTCGACCGTCTGCCCGGCCTCGCTCAGCACGACCTGGAACGTGAGGTGCGACGACGCGACGGGGCCGGGGTAGAAGCCCGCGTCGTTCCACTGGAGCAGCGTGCGGCGGTCGGGCGCGGCGCCCACGGTCGCGACGCAGACGCCCGTGCGCATCTGGAGGTCGTCCCAGAACGCGAAGACCGAGTTGGGCACGGTGAGCGCGGGGAGCGAGGTGTTGACCCACTGCGAGGTGGCCGACGCGAACTGCGCCACGCCGTTGGGCGTGACGTTCACCGTGCGGTAGGGCA
>JBDHVF010001008.1:0-3174 GCA_039809605.1 Polyangiales bacterium
CGCGGCAGCGTTGGGTGGGGGCTCCGCGGGGGCGGGGCGCGCGGCAGCGTTGGGTGGGGGCTCCGCGAAAGCGGCCCCGATTGACCTGCGGTTGGTATCAACGGGGCGATCCCCCTTCGGTAGCCCGGGGTGAGGGGGCCAACGCCCCCGCTACCCCGGCGTGCGCGAGACGCCTGCCTACAAACTGTTTCGAGCCTATTTCGCCGCCTATGCCGCCCCCTCGTCGGGTATCGTCGCGCGCGGCCGTCGCCCGTGGAGGTCTGGGATGTTCCTTCGACGCGCTTCATGGTGGATCGCACCCGTGGTCGTCTGCGCCGCCTGCGCGTCGGACCAGCCCCTCGCGTTCAGGGCGCTCGACGGGGGCGCGTGCGAAGGCCCCGCGTGCGTCGACGCCGCCGCGAGCTGCGTCGACACCGACGGCGACGGGCTCTCGGACAGGATCGAGGGCGCGCCGAACGCCGACACCGACGGCGACGGTGTGCCCGACTACCGCGACCCCGACTCGGACAACGACGGCTTCACCGACGCGGTCGAGGCCACGCGCACGTACCCCGGGTTCATGTCGCACCGGCGCGACGTCGCGTGCGGGGGCACCAGCGACAACTGCGACGGGGCCAACGACCGGCCGAACTTTCGTGACACCGACTCCGACGACGACGGGCTCACCGACCGCGAGGAGCTCCTCGCGCGCACCGACCCCTGCTCGCCCGACACCGACGGCGACGGAGCGACCGACCTCGTCGAGTCGGCGGCGCACTCCAACGGAACCGACTCGGCGTCGCTGCCGCCCGCCAACGGGCTCTACGTGGTGCTGCCGTACTACCCGCCGCCCATGACGGGCCCGCACGAGCGGCGGGAGTTCACCTTCTCGACGCGCATCCGGCTCGCCGACGTGTTCTTTCTCGTCGACAACTCGATGAGCATGGACCCCGTCATCGACGCGCTGAACCGATCGTTCATGACCGTGCTCGTGCCGGGCATCCGCAGGGCGATCCCCGACATCCGCGTGGGGGTGGGGTCGTTCGACTCGATGCCCTTCTTCGACGTGGCGCTCGGGTCGAGCGGGCAGCCAGGGACGCCGGGCGACTACACCCTCTGGATCCGCCAGCCCATGACGGCCGACGTCTCGCTCGCGCAGCGCGCGTTCGCGGCGATGCACACCATCAGCGTCGACACGGGCGGGCGCTTCGTGGGCGGCGACCACTCGGAGGACCAGACCGAGGCGGCCTTCGAAGTGATCGCGGGCGAGGGCACGCGCTGGCCCGCGCCCGACAACCCCGCGGCGGCGAGACGGAGCGTGCACAACGCGCTCGACCCCATGGGCAACGGCTGGGTGCCTCCGCTCGACCCCGCGCTCGACTGCGACGCCGGCCCCGACGACCACGTGTACGGCTTCGGGTGCTTCGCCGAGGGGCGCGTGCCCATCGTCGTGCTCGCGTCGGACTCGACCTGGTACGACGGCTGCGTCGACGACTCGCCCGCGAGCGGCGGCCGCGGACATCGCTGCGAGGAGCTCGTCGACGCGCTCGAGCGCCGCGGCGCGTACTTCATCGCGATGGACGTGGGGCCCGGCGCCGAGACCTACGACAACGGGGTGACCATCGCCATGCGCACGCGCTCGACCGACGAGAACGGCCGGCCGCTGGCCTTTCGCACGGGCGCGACGGGCATCGAGTACACGGCCGCGCAGATCGCCGCGGCCATCGCGATCATCGCGGGCCACACGCGCCAGGACGTCACCACCCGCACGGTGCCCGACCCCGCGGAGCGGAGGCTCACGGCGCCGCACACCACGGCCGACTTCCTGCGCGCGGTGACGGCCGACCACGGCGTGCCCGACGCGCCCGAGGGGTACACGCGCCACGACGCGCGGACCTTCTACGACGTGGCCCCCACCACGCAGGTGGTGTTCGACGTGGACTTCTACAACGACTTTCAGCCCGCGGGCCCGGCGGCGCAGCTCTTTCAAGCCACCATCGAGGTGATCGGGCGCGCGGGCAGCGTCGTCGACACGCGGCCGGTGTTCATCGTCGTGCCCGCCGTCGGCGCGGGCGTCACGCCGGGGTAGCGCCGGGGCGCTTGACCCGCGCGGCGAAAGGGCGTTCCCATCGACCGCGCGCGCGATGAGCTCGGGGGACGACACCTTCGGCCTGGTGGGCCTTCAGATCGACGGGAAGTACCGCGTCGAGGCCGCCGTGGCCCGCGGAGGCTTCGGCGTCGTCTACCGCGCGCGCCACGCGGTGCTCGGCACCACGCACGCGGTGAAGGTGCTGCGCCTGCCCGACGAGCTCGGGCCGCGGGTGCGCGAGCGCTTCCTCGCGCAGTTCGTCGACGAGGCGCGGATCATCGCGCAGTTTCAGCACCCCGCCGTGGTGCGCGTGACCGACTTCGGCGTGGCCGTGATGCCCGCGGGCGACGAGGCCCCGTGGATGGTGCTCGAGTGGATCGAGGGCCGCACGCTCGCGCAGGACCTCGCCGCGCGCCGCGGGCAGGGCGGGCGTAGCCCCCGCGAGGCGCTCGCGCTCCTGCGCCCGGTCATCGACGCCCTCGCCGCCGCGCACGAGATGGGCATCGCGCACCGAGACATCAAGCCCGGCAACATCATGCTCACGGTCGACGTGCTCTCGACCACCTCGCTGCGCGCCACGCGCAGGCCCGCGGCCCCGACGGCGCGGCTGCTCGACTTCGGCATCGCGAAGCTCATGGCCGAGGGAGACGACGGCCCCGCCACGGGGCACACCCTCACGGCCTCGATCGCCAGCGCGTACTCGCCCCGCTACGCCTCGCCCGAGCAGGTGAGCGGCACGCGCACGGGCCCGTGGACCGACGTGCACGCCCTGGGGCTCATCTTGAGCGAGGTGCTCACCGACCGCGCGCCCTTCGGGAGCGCCGACAAGATCGACCTCCAGATGCAGGTGATGTCCCCGACGCGCCCGACCCCGGCGCGCGCGGGCGTCGACGTGGGGCCGTGGGAGCCCGTGCTCGCCCGCGCCCTCGCCGCGCAGCCCCGCGACCGCTACGCCGACGCGGGCGAGCTCCTCGCCGCGCTCGAAGCCTCGATCCCCGAGGAGGCGCGGCGCACCGGCGAGCCGCCCGAACCGCCGCCCGTGGCGTCGTTCTTTCAGACCGCCCCCTCGCCCGACCTCGTCGAGCTCCCGGCGCCCCCCGCCCACG
>JBDHVF010001009.1:0-3174 GCA_039809605.1 Polyangiales bacterium
TACCGGCTCCACGAGCAGCGGCCCGTCGACGGGTCGCAGCGCCAGCCCGGCGGGCAGGTGTTGTCGGGCGCGCACAGGAGGGGCGCGCACGCGCTCGGGGGCACGCACGGCCCCCAGCACGACACGTCCGAGACGGTGTTGGTCAGGCCGTCGGGGCACCGCGGAGGGAGTGATTCGCAGGTGGCCGTGCGCAGGTCGCAGTTCCAGGTGCAGCAGTCGTCGGGCAGGGGCTCGTCGGCGGGGCCCGCGCAGTAGCGTCCGCCGCGCCCGATGTGGGCGCCCGCGCAGCGGTCGGGGGCGCCGCCGTCGCCCGCGGGGCACGCGCCCTCGGCGCGGTACGGCCTCGTCGCGAGGCCGCCGGGGCAGTCGAGAAAGCTGCGCCCGTCGCAGCCGCAGTAGGGCACGATCGCGGCGCAGTCGCGGGGCACGCCGCACGTGCCCGCGACGTCGCAACCGGGCGCGCGGAACTGGCACTCACCGTCGCGCCCGCAGTCGGCGGCCGTGCGGCAGGCGCGCGGGCCTCCGGCGTCGGCCACGGCGCAGGCCCCCGCGCGGGCCGTCGGGCGGTTGGCCGCGCAGCTCGTGTAGGTGGCGCCGTCGCACGCGCAGTACGTCTGCGTCTCGGCGCAGGGCACGAGCGCCTCGCACACGCCCTCGCTCGCGCAGCCCGCCTCGGGGAAGTGGCAGAACGCGCCGGGGGCGCAGGCGTCACCCGCGGTGCAGCGACGGGCGCCGGCGTCGGGCGGGCAGTCGCGCAGCGTGCACAGCACCGCGGCGCCGTCGGCCGGGCACGAGCAGACGTTGCAGTCGTCGCCCGCGGGGCACGACATGCCCACGGGGCAGCGGCGTCCGTCGGGCAGCGCGCACGAGCCCGCGTCGCGCGGCGCATCGGACGGGACGTCGACCGAAGGGACGTCGGGCGAGGCGGCGTCGGGCGAGGCGGCGTCGGGCGGCGGGGGCGCGGACCCGTGCACGGTGTCGGCGCACCCCGCGGCGAGGGAGGCGACGAGCGCGAGCACGGAGGGCATGAGCTTCATGGCGTGGCACATCCTTGCGCAGCGTCCGCGCGCGAGTGCGCGGCGAAGCTGCGATGCACCCGGAGGATCGCACGGGACGTGCCGCGCGAGGCGCGGACCTCGATGGAGGGCTCGCGGTGAGGGGGGAATCGAGGTTGAAACCTCGACGAGGGGCTCCGGGCGAGGGGTGAATCGAGGTTGAAACCTCGATGAGGGCATCCAGGGTCGACGGGGCGCGAGCTTCGGATCGCCGCGGGACGCTCCCCATCGCCGGGCGCCGTTCGCCGCGCGGACGCCCCACGAGCGTCGCGTTCGAATCGCGCTCAAGTCCCGGCGCGCTGGGGCCGCTCTGTTCCCGGTGAAAGGAGACCGAAGATGCAGTTCACCAGCTCCATCGTCCCGGTGATCTCTCTCCCGCGCATGAGCGCGGCGGAGACGACCGCCATGATCCTCGCGCTCAAGACGGCGTACGACGCGCAGAAGGCCGCGCAGGCGCCGTCCGAGGAGCGCGCCGCGCCCACGCGCGCCGAGCGCCGCCACCCGCGCAAGCCCCCCGTCACCGCGAACGTGTCGATCGGGCAGGGCGTGTCGGGGTGCATGACGCGCCTCTGCGTCGCGGGCAACGCCCTCTCGGGCGCGTGCGCGGCGGGCCTCGACGCCGACGAGAGCGAGGCCGCCGACCGGGCGAACCGCGCCGAGCGCCGCGCCCACGCCAACCAGTACAAGCGCGCCTGGAGCGCGCTCGTCGCGCAGCTCGGCGTGTGGCGCGAGACCGGCTCGCTCATGTCGCTGCCCGCGGCGTCGCGGGCGAGCTTCGAGCGCGTGCTGCCCGCCGACCTCAAGGTCAACCTCCTCGGCCGCGCCCGCGCCCTCTGGACCGCGGGTGACCACCGGCTCGCCCGCATGAGCGCCGAGGGCGTCGACGAGTCCGTCGCCGCGCTCGGCGGCGCCGACGTGCTCTCGCACCTGCGCCGCGCCCACCAGCAGCTCGGCGCGTCGCTCGGCGTGTCGAAGCCCGTCGCCGCGCCGAGGACGCCCGCCCGCGAGGTGTTCGCCTCGCTCGTCGCCGCGCAGACCGTGATGCGCGAGTACGTGCTCAAGGTCTTCGCGATGATCGACCCCGAGGTGCAGGGCTCCGACGCGGCGGCGGCTGCGCTGCTCGCGCCGCTGCTCGACGCGGCCCGCGCGGGCGTGTCGAAGCCCGCGAGGCCCGCGAAGAAGCCCGCGGCCCCCGCGCAGACGCCCGTCGCGCACGCGCCCGCCAACGACACCGCCCCCGCCGCGCGCCCCACGGGCACCGGCTGACCGCCCGTCGGTGATACCGTCGCCCGCGGAGGTGACCGTGAGCGACGAGACCGTGGTGCATCGCGACAAGCACGTGGCCCGCACCGCCGCGGCGTTGATGATCCCGATGGGGGTGATCCTGCTGGTCGCCACCGTGGCGGTCGCGGCCGGGGCCGACCCCGCCGCGCCGCGCATCGCCGCGCTGCTGCCCTTCGCGGGCTTCCTCTGGACCGCCTGGGTCGCGCTCACCCGCACCGTGGTGCGCACCGCGGTGACGCGCGACGAGGTGCAGGTCGACTGGGGCCTCGACCGCCACCGCGTTCCGCTCGACGCGATCACGTCGTGCGAGGCGAAGGCGGTCACCGGCGGCCCCACGGCCGCGACGGGCGCCGGCTGGGCCCTCTTCGCCAACCGCGGCTCGGTCGCGCTCTCGTGGACCGACGGTGGCGCCACGAGGTCGCTGCTCGTGCCCGCGAACGACCCGCCCACGCTCGTCGAGCAGATCACGGCGGCGCGGGCGCGCCGCGCGGGCACGTCGGTCCGCGTCTCGGGCGAGGTCGACGTCGCGCAGGGCGCCGAGGCCGAAGCGCGCGAGCGAGACGCCGCGGCCACGAAGCGCGCGTAGCGCGGCGATCGCCCTCTCGCGCGGCACGCACCGTGCTCGATGGGGGCGCCATGCACCGCGCCGATCCCTCCGCGACGTCTCGCACGCCCTCGCCTCGCAGCTCGCCCGCGCGCGGGCGTGCATACGTTGACGGAGGGGCCGTGCGCGTTCTGTCGGCGGGCCTCGCGCTCGCGTGCCTCGTGGGGTGCGGCGCGCGCACGGGGCTGCTCGCGCCCGACGCGCCGCCGGTCGAGGCCGCGCGCGACGCGC
>JBDHVF010001010.1:0-3159 GCA_039809605.1 Polyangiales bacterium
GGGCCTACGCCGCTGGACCGTGACGGTATCTACCCCGGCAAACGAAGCGCTCCGCGAGCGACCCGCGGATCCCTGCTATATCGTTCAGGCCGTCGAGAGCTTCGATGGCCGAGAGTTCCCCATGCCTCGCAGTCGCGGACGATGCTGCCGCGGGCGCGGTCGCGTTCACGGCGAGGTCGCTCGGCGGAAAGAAGACCGAGCCGCGCGCATCGATGACGCGAAGCCCGGCGTCCCGCGCGAGGGCGGCGACGCTCACCACGGGTCCAGAAGCGCGCGCGTCCGTAACGAAGCAGACCCGCGCCCGGCCCAGGACGACCGTCTGCGCAAACGCGGAAGCAGGGACGAGCTCCCCCGCGCTGATGAGGAGCGCGACGAGGAACGCAGCGACGCCGGGGCCCACGCTCAGCCTTCATGCGCCACCTCCTCGGAAGGACGAAGCGCGGGCGCAGGAACCCGGGCGATGAACGAGTAGAGCGCGGGGAGCACGACGAGCGTGAGGAGGGTCGACGAGAGGAGACCGCCGATCACGACCGTCGCGAGCGGGCGTTGCACCTCTGCCCCCACGCCCGTCGAGAGCGCCATGGGGAGGAACCCGAGCCCCGCGACGAGGGCAGTCATGAGGACAGGCCGGAGCCGCTCCTCGGCCGCGGTACGGATGGCTTCCTCAGGCGCAGCCCCGTGATCGAGTTCGCGGCGGATGGTCGAGGCGAGCACCATGTCGCCGAGGACCGCGACGCCGCTCACGGCGATGAAGCCGACCGCCGCCGAGATCGAGAACGGCATGTCGCGGAGCCAGAGGGCGACCACGCCACCTAGCATCGCGAAGGGCACGCCCGTGAAGACCCGCACCGCGTCGAGCACACGGTGGTAGGTGGCGTAGAGGAGCCCGAAGACGAGGAGGACAGCGAGGGGCACGACGAACAGGAGCCGGTTGCGCGCCCGCTCCAGGTGCTCGAACTGCCCGCCGAAGGCGACCTGGTATCCAGGTGGGAGCCCAGCCTCGGCCACGATCCGGCGACGGGCCTCGGCGACGAAGGAGGCGAGGTCCCGGCCGCGCACGTTCGTCTGGACGATCACGCGCCGCCGCGCCCACTCGCGCTGCACGGTCGAGGGTCCGGTCTCCGTGCGGATGTGCGCGACGCTCGACAGTGGCACCTGCGTGCCGTCGGGGGCCGCGACGAGGAGCCGGCCGATGGCCATTGCGTCCTGCGCACGCTCCGGCGCGATGCGGATCGCGACCGGAAAGCGCCGCTGCCCCTCGCGCAGCTCCGCGACCTCCACCCCCGCGAGCGACGCGATCGCTTCGAGCACGCGCTCCGCTGGGATGCCAAAGCGCGAGGCGGCCGCCTGGTCGAGTTCGACGCGCAGGACGGGGAGCCCCGTCACCTGCTCGGTGGTGACATCCGCGCTCCCCTCGATAGAGCGCACGACCGCCTCGACCCTACGGGCCGCGGCGCGCAACTCCTCGAGGTCGTCACCGAAGATCTTCACCCCCACGTCCGCGCGCACGCCCGCGATCATCTCGTTCATGCGCATCTCGATGGGCTGCGTGAAGATCATCCGCATGCCGGGCATATCCGCGAGCTCGGCTTGCATCGCGCGCACGAGTTCGTCTTGCGCGCGCGCCCGACGCCAGCGTTCGCGTGGGCGGAGCGTCACGAAGACATCCGAGAGCTCGACGCCCATGGGGTCTGTCGCGATCTCGGCGGTGCCGGTCCGGGTCCAGACCCGCTCGACCTCGTTCGGGAAGGCGCCCATGAGCGCGCGCTCGATCCCTGTGCCGTAGCGGGCGGACTCGTCGAGATCCACGCTCGCGAGCCGGACCGTGTTCACGACGATCGTGCCCTCCGAGAGGCGCGGCACGAACTCGGCGCCCAGACGCGTCGCGAGGAAGATCCCGTTCCCGAGGAGGACGATCGCGACGAGGACGACGAGGACGCGCGCCCGGAGCACCCAGGTCACGACGGGGTGATAGGCCCGCTTCAGGAGTCGCACGAAGGCGGGCTCCGCGTGTCGCGCACCCTTCGAGAACACGAGGCTCATGACGGCCGGCACGTAGGTCACGGAGAGGAGCATCGAGCCCGCGAGCGCGAAGAGGACGGTGAGCGCCATGGGGCGGAAGAGCTTCCCCTCGAAGCCCGTGAGCGCGAGGATCGGCAGGTACACGATGGCGATCACGAGCTCGCCGAAGAGCGTCGGCCGGCGGACTTCGAGGGCGGCGTCACGAACGGTATCCCGCACCGGCTGATGCGGCCGCTCGTGGAGGCGGCGGATGGTGTTCTCGACCGAGATGATCGCGCTGTCGACGACGAGCCCGAAGTCGATCGCGCCGAGACTCATGAGGCTCCCCGCGACGCCCGCGCCAACCATCGCCGAGATCGCGAAGAGCATCGCGAGCGGGATCACGCTCGCGACGACGAGCCCCGCGCGGACGTTCCCGAGGAAGAGGAAGAGCACGAGGACGACGAGGAGCGCCCCCTCGGCGAGGTTCATTCGCACCGTCCCGAGCACCTCGTCGACGAGCGTGCGGCGGTCGTAGACGACCTCGACCTCGATCCCAGGCGGGAGCGTCGAGCGCACCTCGTCGAGGCGGGTACGAAGGGCGGCCGCGACCTCGCGGCTGTTCTCGCCGAGGAGCATGAAGCCCAGGCCCAGCACCGCTTCGCCCTGCCCCTGGGCGGTCACGGCACCACGGCGCACCTCGGCGCCCTCGACCACCCTCGCCACATCGCGCACCCGGATCGCGACGCCGTCTTCGGCGCCGACGACGACCCCCTCCACGTCGCGCAGCGTCGTGAGGAGCGCAACGCCCTGGACGAGCGTCGCCTCGCCCGACTGCACGATGCGACCGCCGCCCGCGCTCCCGTCGCTCCGGCGGAGCGCCGCGGCCACGTCCTGGAGCGTGAGTCCTCGGCGCCTGAGCTCGGTCGGATCGACGCGCACCTCGACGCGTCGTTCCTCTCCGCCCCAGGTGTTCACCTCCGCGACGCCGCGCACGGAGCGAAGCGCGGGGCGCACGACCCAGTCGTGGACGGTGCGCAGTTCCGCGAGCGACTTGCCGCGGCCGGTCACGAGGTAGTGGAAGACCTCGCCGAGGCCCGTCGCCGCGGGCCCGAGCACCGGGCGTTCCAGATGTTCGGGGAGTCGGACGGACGTGAG
>JBDHVF010001011.1:0-3157 GCA_039809605.1 Polyangiales bacterium
GTAGGGCCTGTCGACGCGGGTGTAGAAGCGCTCCGCCGCGGCCGCGGGGTCTTCGCGCGGGGTGACCACCTCGGCGACGCCGCGGCCCACCTCGGCGACCTGTTCGAGCAGGTAGCGGTTGACCGCGCTGCCCACGCCGAAGCTGAACACCCTCGCCGCCCCGAGCGAGCGCTGCACCTCGCCCAGCACCTCGCGCTCGTTGCCGATGTACCCGTCGGTCACCAGCACCACCACGCGAAGGCGCTCCCCCGCGCCGCCCGCGAGCGCCGCGCGGAGGCCGGGGAGCATCACCGTCGCGCCCGCGGCCTGGAGCCGGTCGACCCACGCCCGCGCGCGAGAGACGTTCTCGGGTGTCACCGCGAGGGGTGTGGTCGAGAGCTCCTCGGCCGCGTCACTGAAGCGCACGATGCGAAAGGTGTCGGCCGGGCGCAGGCGGTCGAGCGCCCTGCGGAGGAGGGCCTTCGCGTGGTCGAGGGGGGCGCCGCGCATCGAGCTCGACGTGTCGACCACGAACACGAGCTCGCGCGGGGCGATGTCTCCGTCGGGCGCGCGCGCGTCGGGGTGCAGCGTCAGGGTGAAGAAGCCGTCGTCGCCGTCGCGGCGGGCCATGAGCGTCGGCGCGACGGTCTCGACGCGAGGCTTGTAGCGCAGCACGAAATCGCGGTCGGGGATCGCGCGTCCTTCAGCGAGCGCCACGCGCGCGCCCGCGCCGTCGGCGGTCACGGTGACGGGGTGCGTGGGAGACTCCACGCCGTCGAGCGCCGCGCCGAGGTCGACGCGCGCCGAGAGGTCGACGTCGCCGGGCGGGCGCTCGGGGGTGGCGCCTCCGACGCCGGGCGTGAAGCGCGAGCCGGCGCTCATGGGCATGACGAACTCGTAGCGCCCGTCGCGCCACGCGACCGTCTCGGCGAAGCGCAGCACCACGCGCACGGGCACGCCGGGCCGCAGGTTCGCCACCGACTGACGGAAGAGGTTGGGACGCTCCTGTTCGAGCAGGGCCGCGGTGCGTCCGCGCGCGCGCGCCCGCTCGTAGGTGTGCCTCGCCTCGGCGCGCCGCTGGATCTCCCCGTGGATCACCCGGTCGCCCACGTGCAGGTCCATCGCGTCGACGGCCGCGTCGGAGGGCAGCGGGAAGAGGTACTCGGCGTCGATGGCCTCGGCGTGCGGGTTCTGGAACGACTGCTCCACGGTCACCCTCGCGATGGGCCCGGTGATCTCCGCGCGCACCGACGTGTGCAAGAGGGGCAGCGCGCGGCCGTCGCGACCGAGCGCGCGCAGCGTCCCCTCGCCCGGCCGGTCGGCGTCGTCGGTGAGGGCCTCGTGGGCGGAGCTGCCGTTGTGCACGGCGTTGCCGCCCCACATGTGCCAGCCGTCGAGCGAGGCGTCGCCGACCTCGAGTCCGATGACCTTGCCGCGCGCCGTTGCGACGTAGACCCAGCCGTTCGCGACCGCGGGTTGAAACGTGATGGGCTCGCCGACGCGGTACGCCCAGGTGGTCATGCCGGTGTCGATGTCCATGCCGATGAGGTCGCCCTCGCGCGTGCCGATGACGAGCTGCGAGCCCACGACCGCGGGCGAGGTCACGCCGCGACGCGCGACGCTGCCGGGGTACTTCGCGCGCCACACGACGCGCCCGTCGGCCGCGTCGCGCGCCACCACCTCGTCGCCCATCGCGTGGTAGAGCCTGCCGTCGGCGTAGGTCGGACGCGCCCCCTCGTAGCCCCAGCCCGCCTCGGTGCCGCCCGTGTCGGCGCGCTCGCGGGCGTAGGGCGCGCGCACGGGCGCGGTCGACGACAGCACGCGGCCGTCGGTCGCCGAGAGCACCACCTGACGCTCCGACGCGTGGGGCGCGCGGCGCGCGAGGTACACGCGGTCTCCGTCGACCGCGGGCGCGCTCGTGGCGTCGATGCTGCGCCGCCACACCACGCCCCCGTCACGCGCGCGGAACCTGAACACGGTGCCGTCCATGGTGGTGGCGTACACGGCCTCGCCCGCGATCACGGGCGCGGTGAGCACGTCGGCGGGGATCTCGCGCGTCCAGAGGTAGTGGCCGTCGCGCATGGACATCGCCGAGAACGCGAAGCCGGGGCTCGTGGGGTAGGCCGAGTAGACCCTTCCGCGCGCGGCGGCGGGCTGTGACATGAGGGGATCGCCGAGGTAGTGCGACCAGCGCTGGCGCCCGGTGCGCGCGTCGAACGCGAAGAGGGTGCACGACTCGGTGTTGAAGAGCACGCGGTCGTCTTCGACGAGGGCGGCGGTGGGGCCTCCGTCGGGCGTGTCGGCCGTCCACGAGAGGGCGCCCGTGCGCGCGTCGAGGGCGAAGACCTTGGTGCTGTGAAAGCCCGCGCCCACGTAGACCTTTCCGCGCGCGTAGGCGGGCGTGGCGAGCGACTCGTTGGCGAGCTTGAGCACCCACCCGCGGCGCTGACCGTGAAAGGTGAAGCGCGCCGACTGACCGAGCGCCACGTCGGGCATCGGCAGCGGGCGCGGCGTGACGCGCGCGTTGAGGCGCAGGTCGTCGGCGCCCTCGTTGGGGTGCGCGACCGCGGCGGCGGCGCCCGAGAGCGGTGTAGCGGACGAGGGCGCGCGCGGGGCCTCGGGCACGACCGCGGGGCGCAGGGGGTGGAGGGCGGACGCGTGCCTCCCGTCGCGGCAGGCCGCGGCGACACACAGCGCGAGCGCCCACACGAGATGGGTGGGTCGCATGGCGACGGTGAGACAACGAGGGCGGGCAATGGTTCAGGTGGACGTCGCGCATGCGCGCGGGTGATGCCCACGAAGCGCAGTTCGATCGCGGCGCTGGCGGCGAGCGACCAGCCGCGGCTCCGCAGAGCCGCGGCGCATTCGCGACGTTGCCAGCGCGCGGCGCAGTTCGAACACCCACGCTGACAGCGAGAGACCAGCCGCGGCTCCGCGGAGCCGCGGCGCATTCGCGACGTTGCCAGCGCGCGGCGCAGTTCGACCGCGGCGCTGGCAGCGAGAGGCCAGCCGCGGCTCCGCAGAGCCGCGGCGCATTCGCGGCGCCGTCAGCGCGCGGCGCAGTTCGAACACCCACGCTGGCGGCGAGCGACCAGCCGCGGCTCCGCAGAGCCGCGGCGCATTCGCGACGCTGTCAGCGCGCGGCGCGCAGTTCGATCGCGGCGCTGGCGGCGAGCGA
>JBDHVF010001012.1:0-3153 GCA_039809605.1 Polyangiales bacterium
ACGCCCGACCTCGCCGCGATGGAGTCGCGCGTCCTCGCGGCGGCCGTCGCCGAGATCGCCGCCGAGGCGCGCCGGCGCGTCGACGCGCAGGAGGCCCGCATGCGCGAGCTGCTGCGCTGCGGCCGCGCCGACGAGGACCCGGGCTGCCGGGTCACCGTGCGCTACCTCGTGCAGACGCTGCGCACGGCGCCGCGCGAGGAGGTGTTCGCCCAGGTGCTCGCCGCCGTGGCGATCGACGAGGCCGATCCCCGCGTCGTGGGGGTCAACCTCGTCGCGCCCGAGGACGACCCCGTCTCGCTCCGCGACTACCGCGACCACATGCGCATCGTCGACCGCGTCACGCGCCACGGCGCGCGCGTGAACGTGTCGCTGCACGCCGGCGAGCTCACGCCCGCGCTCGTGCCGCCCGAGGACGCGGGCTTCCACGTCCGCGAGGCCGTCGAGGTCGCGGGCGCGCGGCGCATCGGGCACGGCGCCGACATCGCGTGGGAGCTCGACGCCCGCGCCACCCTCGGCGCGATGGCCCGGCGCGGCGTGGCCGTCGAGGCCTGCCTCACGAGCGCCGACGTGATCCTCGGCCTGCGCGGCGCCGACCACCCCTTCGCGCTCTACCGCAGCGCGGGCGTCCCGCTGGTGCTCTGCACCGACGACGAGGGCGTCTCGCGCACCGACCTCTCGCGCGAGTACCAGCGCGCCGTCGCGACCTGGGACCTCGGCTGGGTCGACCTCAAGACCCTCGCGCGCAACGCCCTCGAGCACTCCTTCCTCGCGGGCGAGAGCCTCTGGCGCGGCGGCTACGCCGTCACCGCCGCGTGCGCGGGCGACGACCCCGGCGGCGCCCACCCGTCGCCCGCCTGCGCCGCCCTGCTCGCGCGCAGCGACAAGGCCCGCGAGCAGTGGCGCCTCGAAGGCTCCCTCGACCGCTTCGAACGCCTCTGGTGACGCACCGGGCGACGCCCAACGGTGCGCTCGCGGGGGCGCCGCCGCAACCGATGCGCCGCTCGCTCACGCGGTGACGGGGCACGCGCCGTGCAGCCGCGCGAGCACCGTGCGCACGATCATCGAGCCCTTTCGCATCAAGTCCGTCGAGCCCATTCGCATGACGACGCGCGAGGAGCGCGAGCTCCTGCTGCGGGTGGCGGGGTACAACCCGTTCCTGCTGTCGTCGGCCGACGTCATCATCGACCTGCTCACCGACAGCGGCACGTCGGCCATGAGCGCCGAGCAGTGGGCCGCGGTGATGCGCGGCGACGAGGCCTACGCGGGCAGCAGGAGCTGGTTCCGCTTCGAAGCGGCCGTGAAGGACATCACGGGCTTCCCCGTCGTGCTGCCGGTGCACCAGGGCCGCGCGGCCGAGCGCATCCTCTTCAGCACGCTCTGCAAGCCCGGCGACGTGGTGCCCAACAACACGCACTTCGACACCACGCGCGCCAACGTCGAGGCCACGGGCGCCGAGGCGCTCGACCTGGTGATCCCCGAGGGCCGCGAGCCCACGTCGCACCACCCCTTCAAGGGCAACATGGACGTCCCTCGCCTGCGCGCGGTGCTCGACGCGTCGCGCGGGCGCGTGCCCCTCTGCATGCTCACGCTCACCAACAACTCGGGCGGCGGACAGCCCGTCTCGATGCAGAACGTCCGCGAGGTGTCGGCCCTCTGCCGCGAGCGGGGTGTGCCCCTCTACCTCGACGCCTGCCGCTACGCGGAGAACGCGTGGTTCATCAAGCAGCGCGAGCCGGGCTACGCCGACCAGCGCCCCATCGACATCGCCCGCGAGCTCTTCGCCCTGGCCGACGGCTGCACCATGTCGGCCAAGAAGGACGGGCTCGCCAACATCGGGGGCTTTCTCGCGACGCGCGACGAGCGCCTCGCGCAGCGCGAGCGCGACCTGCTCATTCTCACCGAGGGCTTCACCACCTACGGCGGCCTCGCGGGCCGCGACCTCGACGCCATCGCCACGGGGCTCTACGAGGCCCTCGACGAGGACTACCTGCGCTACCGCATCCGCTCGGTGGCGTGGCTCGGCGAGCGACTCGTCGAAGCGGGCGTGCCCATCATGGAGCCGCCCGGCGGCCACGCGGTCTACCTCGACGCGCGGCGCTTCCTGCCGCACGTCGGCCCCGCGTCGCTGCCGGGGCAGGCGCTCGTCGTCGAGCTCTACCGCGAGGCGGGCGTGCGCGCGGTCGAGATCGGCACCGTGATGTTCGGCCGCCGCGACCCGGCCACCGGCGAGGAGCGCGTCGCGCCGCTCGACCTCGTGCGCCTCGCGATCCCCCGCCGGGTCTACACGCAGAGCCACATCGAGTACGTGGTCGAGGCCGTCACCCGCGTGTGGAGGCGCCGCGAGGGCGTGCGCGGCATGCGCTTCACCTTCCAGGCCCCGACGCTGCGCCACTTCACCGCGCGCTTCGAGCCCGAGGGCTGAAGGCCCTCACCCGCACTGCCAGAGCCACTTCGCGGCGCCGTGCGCGTCGCACACGAAGAGGTAGCTCACGCCCACGTCGCCGAAGTTGACGTGCCGGTCGAGCGACGCCACGTCGTGGACCGAGCTCACCTGCGCGACGAAGCGCATGGGCCTGTGGCACGCGTCGCAGTCGGGCGTCTCGTCGCTCTGCACCCAGCAGGGGTGGCCTCCGAGCTTGCTGCCGAAGGGGTCGCCCGCGCGGTCGCGCGCGAGGTGGCGCCGGTAGATCAGCGACGCCAGCGCCATCGAGCGGTCGTCGGAGTAGTGGTCGCTCGAGGGCTCGGCGAGCTCCTCGACGGGGCGGTACGAGAGCGGCCACGAGCCGGGGAGGCGCCCGCACCATGACGTCTTCGCGCCCCCCTCACCCGCGGCGCGCGCGCGGCCGTACGCGGCGGCGTCGAGCATCGGCGCGAGGTCCACGGGCGACGCGGGCGCGTCGTTGGGCTGCCACACCACCGCGTTGCCGCCGCCGTCGGCGTCCCAGTCGTCGCACGAGCCCGGCTCGTTGTTGCACTGGAACACGTAGAGCCGCCCCGCGCGCGTCGACGCGATGGCCGCCCCCTCGCCCGTGTCGAACTGCATGAGGAACATCATGGGCCGCTTGCAGCGCCGGCACACGGGCCACTGCGCGGGGCCGATCCACGTGGGCATGCCCCCGATGCGGTCGGCGGCGACGTCGGCGCGCTGCGAGC
>JBDHVF010001013.1:0-3150 GCA_039809605.1 Polyangiales bacterium
GAGCGCGACGTGGCGCCGGTCGCACCCGTCGCGCGCGAGGCGCCGCACGACGGGGTCGGGGTCGTCGAGGCACGCGCGCAGGGTGTCGACCTCACCATCGAGGCGCGCGAGGGCGGCCGTCAGCACGCGCCTGCCCGCGCGGGTGCCGTCACCGCCGCGCAGGGCCGCGGCGATCACCGGGGCGACGGGGCTGCCGAGGCCCACGAGCCCGGCCACCACGTCGTGGTAGCCCGTGGGAAACGCGCGGTCGTCGGGGTCGATCGAGGCGACGCGCACGGCGAGCCTTCGCGCGGCGGGGCCCTCGCACGCGGGGAGGTAGCGCCACGCGACGCGTCCTCCGTCGAACACCGCGGCCTCGCGGCGCGCGGGGGGCAGCGCGGCGACGAGCACGGCGACGGCCTCGTCGGCCGTGAGGGCCGCGAGGGCGGCGCGCGCGGCGTCGGAGTGGATCCCGTCGCGCTGCACGAGCGCGGTCACGTCGCGGAGGTCTGCGGGCATCGATGCGCTCCTCCCGGTGGGGGGGCGCGAGTGTACCCGCGTCGGGGCGCTACAGCGATGAGGGGCAGAGGTCGGGGTTCACGCCGCCGGTGAGCGTGGGCACGGCGACGGGCGCAGTGCCGTCGTCGATCGAGAGCAGAAAGGCCGTGATCTGCCGGATCTGCGCGGCGCGGTCGCCCGAGATGAGGAAGTTCTCGGAGAGCGCGCGGTAGTGGGCCTGGAAGGTCATGTCGAAGAGCTCCTCGAGGGTGCGCGCGTTGCCCGCGTGGAAGTAGGGCGCGCCCGTGACCATGCCCACGAGGGCCGGGGGGTTGAAGCCCGTGGCGCCCTGCGCGGGGGCGGTCATGTTGGTGCGCACCTCGCGCACGCGCACGCCCATGGGCGCGACGCCGGTCTGCATCGCGTCGAGCGTGGCGGGGAAGGTGCCCACCGCGCGCAGCACGCAGTTGATCTGGTCGTTGGCGCCGTCCATGGGCGTGAGGCGCAGCGCGGCCATGCGCCCGGCCGCCGCGGTGGGCGGGTTGAGGGCCGCGGGGAACATCGCCGGGGCGGTGTAGCTCCGCATGCGGAGCGCGCCCGTGACGGGGTTGTTGTTGGCCTCGTTGGGCGTGAAGAACACGCGCGAGATGGTCCACGCGGGCGAGCCGTGGCAGCCGCCGCAGTTGTTCGTCTCGAAGAGCATGCGCCCGGCGGCCACGTCGGCGGCCGAGAGCCCCACGGGCGCGCGCGGCGCGCGGATCGAGCGCACGTACTGGTCGATGTCCTCCCAGTCGCGCAGCACCGAGCGCACGGCGCCCGCGCCGATGGGGGCGGGCATCATCTGGCGCGCCGAGCCGCTGAGGCCCGCCTGCGGGGTGGCCGTGGCGACCTGCGGCGGGGTGACGAGCGTGCCGTCGAAGATGATCCGGTCGGCGTTGGTGATGGCCGGCGTGGCGGCGCCGTCGTTGGGCCGGTGCACGATGGCGCCGACGCCGCCCGAGTTGCCGCGGGTGTTGAGCTCGAAGTCGTGCACCTCGTCGAAGAGGGCCGTCCAGTTGAGCAGGCGCTGGTGGCCCATGGCGTCGTAGGTGCCGTCGAGCGAGATGGTCTGGCGCGGGCCGCGCGCGAAGAACCACGTCACGTTGTCGGTGAGGCCGTCGGGGTGGCAGCCCTCGCACGAGTTCCACGCCTGGGCCTTGAACGACCACCGGGCGACGCCCGTGGCGAAGAAGCGCCTGCCGTTGGCGACGACGGCCGCGGCGCCCGTGGGCATGTCGGCCGAGGCCACCTGGCTCGCCACGGTCTGCGTCGAGAGGTCGACGACCTGGAGGTTGCGGGTGTTCTCGTTGAGCACGAGCGCGCGCAGGCCGCTCGAGATCGCCACGCCGATGGGCAGGCGGCCGGGGTTGGTCGCGGTGTCGAGCTTGATGAAGGGCTGCGACGAGGCCCCCACCGTGTTGAGCGTGCCGTCGGCGTTGTAGAAGACGCGGAACACCGCGTCGGAGCCGTAGGCCGACACGTACGCGATGTTGCTCATGGGCGCGAACGCGATGTCGTTGGGGATGAGCGGCACGCGGCGGCTGGCGTTGTCGGGCACGCGCGGCGCGCCCGCGACGGCCTCGTCGAAGAAGTCTTGAAAGCGCTTCGTGAGGATGAGCCCCTGCTCGGGCACGTTGGCGTTGGTCGCGGTGTTGATGACGAACACCGCCGCGTGGAGCTCGGTCTTGAAGTTGTTGGTGTTGGTGACGGCGCCCGTCGCGTCGGTGACCGGGCCCGTGGGCCCGCGCGGCGACTCGCACACCGAGGTCACGTAGAGCCTGCCGTTGTTGACCGTCGCGGCGTAGAGCTGGTTGGGGAAGCACCCGGTCTGCCCGCCCGTGGTGGGGCTCGTGCTGCCGGCCGAGTCGCGGAAGCCCGTGTCGGCCACGGGCGCGATGGTGACGGGCGCGGCCACGGCGCCGGTGCCCGCGTTGAAGCGGTAGACGACGCCCTGGCGCCCGAGGTCGAACGCGCTGTCGTCGGCGGGCACGCCCATGGCGCGCGCCTGCGAGAAGAACTCGGTGACGTACACGGTCTCGTCGGCGTCGCTCGTGTCGCTGTTGTTGGTCACCGCGATGGCGCGCGGGTGCGCGAGGCCCGGGCGCGCCGTGACCGTGCCCAGGTACCCGGTGCCCGCGAGCGAGGCGTTGAGGTCGATCGTGCGCACCACCATCATGTCGGCGGTGTTGACCTCGGTGACGGTGCCCTCGGCCCAGTTGGCGGTGTAGACCCGCGCGCCGGTGGGCGAGATGGCGATGCCCGTGGGCTCCGAGCCCGTCGCCGCGCGCCCGGCGATCGTGGGCGTGGTGCGCAGGTTGGTGACCTTCACCACCTCGCGCGAGCGCCGGAGGATCACGTACGCCGTGTTGTCGTCGTTGCCGATCACGGCCGCCCAGGGCTCGCCGTTGGCGACGGTGAGGGTGGTGGCGTTGCGGGTCGCGGTGGGCGTCGCGCCGCCGAGCGCGAGGTTGAACACGCTGATCGTGTCGGCCGAGCGGTTGGCCGCCACCGCGATCATGTCGTCGCGCGAGAGCGCCACCGCCGACCCGTTGGTGGGCGTCGTGCGCGCCATCGGGGGAGGGCCCGTGTCGACGGGCGCGTCGGGCGCGACGTCGGGCGGGGGCGTGTCCATCG
>JBDHVF010001014.1:0-3149 GCA_039809605.1 Polyangiales bacterium
CTCGATCGCCGCGTCCGCCACGCGCGCCGTGATCAGCTTGATCGAGCGGATCGCGTCGTCGTTGCCGGGGATCGGGAAGTCGATGAGGTCCGGGTCGCAGTTCGTGTCCGTGATCGCGATGATCGGGATCGAGAGCTTGCGGGCCTCCTTCACGGCGATGTCTTCGAGGGCGGGGTCGATCACGAACACCGCGCCGGGCAGGCCGTTCATGTTCTTGAGGCCGCCGATGTACTCCTCGAGGCGCACGCGCTCCTTCTCGAGCTTGAGCACTTCCTTCTTGGGCCGCGCGTCGTAGCCGCCGTCTTCCTTCATCTTCTCGAGCTCGCGCAGGCGCTCGATGCCCGAGCGGATCGTGCGGAAGTTCGTGAGCGTGCCGCCCAGCCAGCGGTTGGTCACGAAGTGCATGCCCGCGCGGAGCGACTCCTCCTGCACGATCTCCTGGGCCTGGCGCTTGGTGCCCACGAAGAGCACGTGCCCGCCCTTGCCGACCATGTCGGAGATGAAGTTGTACGCGCGCGTGAAGAGCCGCGCCGTCTGGTCGAGGTCGATGATGTGAATCCCGTTGCGCGCGCCGTAGATGTACTGGCGCATCTTGGGGTTCCACCGCTTGGTCTGGTGGCCGAAGTGCACGCCGGCTTCGAGCAGCGCGCGCACGGGCAGCGGGGCCTCACCGGGGGCGGGGATCACGTTCTCCATCGTCATGACAGTCATTCCTCTCGGGTTGGTGCCTCCCCCGATGGGCGCTCACCGTGATCGTCATCCGTCGTCGACGGACACCCTGCGATCACCGGCGCGCGGCCGCGCTCATTCGCGGCTCGCGAGTCCCACGGGGTGTGGATTCCCCCGCGGAACGCCCGAAAAATACGGTGCGGTCCACGAAGGGGCGCGGACCCTACCACCACTCTTCGCGCTTGCCAACTGGACCCCGACTGACTCTCTCTCCTACCCTTCGCGCCCCATGGCCCACGCCCATCAAGGTGCGGTCACGCCCCGCGTCGTGACCCTCACCGTCAGCGACACGCGCACCGAGGCCGATGACAAGAGCGGGCAGGTGCTCCGCGAGACCCTCTCGGCCGCGGGCTTCGCGCTCGGCCCCCACGCGATCGTGCGCGACGAGGTCGACGCCATTCGCACGGCCGTTCGTGAAGCCATCGCGAAGGGAGACGCCGACGCGGTGATCGCCACGGGCGGCACGGGCGTCGCCCCGCGCGACGTGACCTGCGAAGCCCTGGCCCCCCTGCTCGACAAGACCCTCGACGGCTTCGGAGAAGCGTTCCGCAGGCTCTCGTGGGACGAGATCGGCCCCCGCGCGATCCTCTCTCGCGCGCTCGCGGGCACGTGCGGGCGGGCGGTGGTGATCGCGCTGCCGGGCAGCACCAACGCCGTGCGCCTCGCCGTCACGAAGATCGTCGCGCCGGTGCTCCCTCACGCCGTCGCGCTGCTGCGGTAGTGTGCGCGCCATGCTGACCTACGACGAGGCCCTCGCGCGCGTGCTGGCCGACGCCCCCTACGCGGGCGACGAGCGCGTCGCGTTCACCGACGCCGTGGGGCGCGTGCTGGCCGACGACGTGCGCGCCCGCGCCCCGCAGCCCGCGTTCGACTACAGCGCCATGGACGGCTACGCCGTGCGCGCGAGTGATCTCACGTCGCGCGACGACCTCGCGCTGCCCGTGGAGGGAGAGAGCCGCACGGGAGGCGCTCCGCCTGGACCCCTCGCCGACGGGACGGCGTGCAGGATCTTCACGGGCGCGATGATCCCTCCGGGCGCCGACGCCGTGGTGATGCAGGAGGAGGTCACGCGCGACGGCGCCGCGGCCCGCTTCGCGCGCGCGCCGCGGGTGGGGGAGAACATTCGCAGGCGCGGCGACGACGTGGCCGAGGGCTCGGTGGTGCTCTCGAAGGGCGCGCGCGTGACGCCCTTCACGGTGGCCCTCCTGGCCTCGGTCGAGGCGCTGCGCGTGACGGTCGCGCGGCGGCCCGTGGTGACGGTGCTCTCGACGGGCGACGAGCTGCGCGACGCGGGCTCGCCCGAGCGCCCCGGCAGCGTGGTCGACGCCAACGGCCCCGGCCTCGCGGCCCTCGCGGCGATGTGCGGCGCGGCCCCGCGCGTGATGCCCTTCGCGCGCGATGATCTCGCGAGCACCGAGCGGGCGATCTCCGAGGCCGTGGCCACGAGCGACCTCGTGCTCACGGTGGGCGGCGTGAGCGTCGGCGACCACGACGTGGTGCGCGACGCGATGGGGCGCGCGGGCGTCTCGCTCGACTTCTGGAAGGTCGCCATCAGGCCCGGCAAGCCCCTGTGCCTCGGCCGCGCGGGGCGCGCGCGCGTGCTCGGGCTGCCCGGCAACCCCTCGTCGGCGATGCTCACCTTCGTGCTCTTCGGCGCGCCGCTCGTGCGCGCGATGCAGGGCGACGCGCGGCCCCTCGCGCCTCGCATCGAGGCCGCGCTCGACGGAGAGCTCAAGCACCCGCCGGGGCGTACGTCGTTCGTGCGCGTGACGCTCGACGAGCGGGCGGGGGGCGCGGCCGTCGCGAGGCCCTTGAAGAACCAGGCCTCGGGCGCGGTGACCTCGTTCGCGTGGGCCGACGCGCTCGCGGTGGTGCCGCCCGACGTGCCCTCGCTCGCGGCGGGCGCGACGGTGCGCTGCGTGAGGCTGCGCGATGTCTGACACGGTCACGGTGCTGCTCTTCGCGGCGGCGCGCGAGGCGGCGGGTGTGTCAGCGCTCGCGCTGCCCGTGGGTGACGGGGCGACCGCGGGCGCGGTGCTCGGCGCGGTGTGCGAGCGCTTCCCCGCGCTCGGGCCCTACGCGCCGTCGCTGCGGGTGGCGGTGAACGGCGCGTACGCGTCGCTCGACGAGCCCGTGCGCGCGGGCGACGAGGTGGCGATCATCCCCCCGGTGGCGGGCGGCTGAGCGGCGGCTCAGCTCGCGGACTTCGTGGCGTCGAGCAGCTCGCGCACGCCCGCGATCATCGCGCCCACGCTGGCGGCGGGGCTCTGCGCGCCCACCGAGACCCAGCGCGCGTCGGTCACGCGCAGCGAGGCGGCGACCTTCTCGGCCACCAGCACCGCGCGCTCGTGCTCGCGCACCGCGGGAGACTTGCGCTCGAGCGCCTCGGCGCGCGCGAGCTCGGCGTCGCGCTCGGCCTC
>JBDHVF010001015.1:0-3146 GCA_039809605.1 Polyangiales bacterium
CCCCGCCACCGCCGGCGCCGCGACGCGCACCGTCGGCACCGCCGCGCCGCGCCCGCGCAGCCCGCGGCCCGCGCCCGCGCCGTACCCGTAGCCCTGCCCCGTGCCCGCGCCGTGACCCATCGAGCCCAGGTTGCCGAGGCCGATGGTGCCCTCGCCGGTGCCTCCGCCGCCCTGGCCCACGCCCGACACGCCGAGGCCGCCGTAGCCGAACGCGTCGCCCACCTGGGAGCCCGTAACCACCGCGCCGCCAGCGCTCTGGAGGTTCACCCCCTCGGGCGCCTCGGCGGGCTGATCGACGCGCGTCGGGCGGCCGTTCCCGTGGCCCGGCGCCTCGTCGACGGCCACGAACGACGTGTACTGCGAGAGCAGGTGGTGGCGCAGCGCGAGCGTCGTGATGCTCTCGGCGAGCTCGGGGTTGCCGGGGCTCAGGTGCTCCTCGCGCGAGAGCTCGGCGATGCGCTGGCGCGCCCAGAGGCTCGCGATGGCCGCGTGCGCGCTCGAGGTCTCGGGCAGCGCGACGGAGAGGGTCTGCGCGTAGGGGCGCCCCGCGAGGGTGCCGCGAATGGTGACCGTGCCCGAGGCGCCGCGGTCGTAGCGCGCGAAGACCGTCAGGGGCTCGAGCGCCGAGACGTCGGGCAGCGCGTGCGGGAGCGCGTCGCGCACCGGAAGGCCCCCCCAGTCGACCCGCACGTCGGTGAGGTACGGCCGCCCGATGCGCGCGTAGAAGCGCTCGACCATGGCGCTCGCGTCCTCGTCGTTGCGAAGGAACTCCGCGTGCCCGCGGCCCGCGAGCGCGACCTCTTCGAGCAGGTAGCGGTTGACCGACGAGCCCACGCCGAACGAGAAGATGCGCGCGCTGCCGATCTCGCGCCGCGTGAGCGCGATCACCTCGCCCTCGTTGCCGATGTACCCGTCGGTCATGAAGACCACGTACCGCAGGCGCATCGGGTCGCCCCGCATGCTCAGCGCCGCGTGGATGCCCGCGAGCTGGTTCGTGCCCCCGCTCGCCTGCATCGCCTGGAGGTACGCGACGCCCCTCTGCACGTTCTCGGGCGTGGCCGCGAGGGGCCGCGGGGCCATGGCCGACGCGCTGTCGGCGAAGTCGATGATCTGAAACGAGTCGTTCGGCAGGAGCGTCGTGAGCGCGCGGGTGATCGCGGCCTTCACGGCGTCGAGGGGCGGGCCCTGCATCGAGCCCGACGAGTCGATGAGAAACACGATCTCGCGCGCGGCGATCTCGCTCGGCGGCGCGTCGTGGCGGGGCTCGAGCGTGAGCGCGAGGTAGCCGTCGCCCTGCGCCGACGGGCGGTGCGCCAGCAGCGACGCGCGCAGCTCGGGGGCCGAGAGCTTCCACCGGAGCACGAAGTCACGGTTGGGGATCTCGTCCTTGTCGCGCAGGGCCACGGTGAAGTTCGAGGGCGTGGGCTGCGAGAGGGTGACGTCGTGCGCCGGGCACTCGACGCGCTCGACGGCGCTTCCCGCGTCGACGCGCACGCGCAGGCTCAGGGCGTGGCCCGAGCGCATCGACGGGGGCACGTACGCGGGCGAGATGCGCGAGCCGTCGGGCACGCGGTCGGTGTCGGGGTGCGCGCCCGTGCCCGACGCCGTGGGGATGGCAGCGCCCGGGATGTACCGCGGCCCCACCACCATGGGCAGCGCGAGCTCGTAGGTGCTGTGGTCGTAGCGGGCGCTGCCGAAGAAGTGCAGGGTGACGTCGACGTCGGCGCCGGGGTCGATGTTGGCGACGTTGAAGGTGAAGATGTTGGGGCGCTCCTGCTCGAGGAGGGCGGCGCGGCGGCCCTGGTCGCGGGCCTGCTCGTAGCGCTGGCGGGCCTGCGCGCGGCGGTCGATCACGGCGCGCAGCACGCGGGGGCCGACGTGCATCTCCATCGCGTCGACCGCCGAGTCTTCGGGCAGCGGAAAGACGTACACGGCCTCGATGGGCCGCGAGAAGGCGTTGTGAAAGCGCTGCGTGACGGCGACGGACGTCACCTGCCCGCTCACCTCGGCCTCGACCGACGTGCGCGTGAGCGGCAGCGTGGCCTCCTCGCGGCCGTCGGCGGCGCGCACCACCATCGCCCCCTCGGCGCGCGCCTCGGAGCGCGCGGTGAGAAGGCACACCAGGGCCGCGAACGCGGCCACGAAACCACGAGCCATGACGAGACCTCCCTGCGTTGGAACGGGGTGCGATCCGTGACAACGGCTCCCTGGTCGAGGTTCTCGCTCGTTGACATCGATCAAGAAGAGCGGCTCCAATCGCGGCCCATGACCGCACCGCTCGCGCCCTGCCCCAAGTGCTCGCGCCACGTGAAGCGCACCGACGCCGCGTGCCCCTTCTGCGCCACGGCGCTGCCCGCGTACGCGAGCGTCGACGACGCGACGGAGCTCGAAGGCCCGCGCCTCTCGCGCTCGGCGATGCTGCTCGTCGGCGCCGCGACGGTGGCCGCGGGCTGCAACCTCTTCAACCCCATGGCGAACATCTACGGCGGCCCGCCGACCCCGCCGCCCGACGCCGCGAGGGCGAACGACCCCGTGGCCGCGGTCTACGGCGGCCCCCCGCCGATCATGCAGCCCCCGGTTCCGCAGCAGACCGACGCGGGCGCGCCGCAGCCCGACGCCGCGCGACCCGACGCGGCGCAGCCCGTCGCGACGATCTACGGGGGACCTCCGCCGCCCGTGCAGCCCGACCCCTCACACCGCCACCACGCGCACCAGACGCCCGCGCCGACGCCCCATCCGATCCCGGTGCCCGCGTACGGCATCGCGCCGCGTCGGCCCGGCCCCGAAGGGATGTAACGCCCTCTACGCCTCGCCCGCCCACGCCGTTGCGAAGGCATCGCGCGCGGCCGTGACGCGGTCGCGGTCGGCGCGCCCGAGGGCCACCATGAGCTTCGCCACCGCGGCCTCGGCGGTCATCGTGCCCGCGCCGATGGCGCCCGCCTTCGCCGCCGCGGAGCCTCCCTCGTAGCGCGAGAGGTCGACGGCGCCGCGCGCGCACTGGCTCACGATCACCACGGGGATGTCGCGCCTCGCGGCCTCGTCGATCACGGGCACGAGCGAGTTCTCGAGGTGGGGGACGTTGCCCGCCCCGAAGGCCTCGACCACCACGCCGCGCACGCCCGCGCGCAGCGCGCCGAGCAGCAGCC
>JBDHVF010001016.1:0-3144 GCA_039809605.1 Polyangiales bacterium
CCTCGGTGACGTCGGGCGAGCTCGGCGCGTCGGGCGGGCCCGGCGCGTCGGGCGGGCTCGGCGCGTCGGGCGGGCTCGGCGCGTCGGGCGGGCTCGGCGCGTCCTCGCCCGGCATCACGGGCGCGTCGGAGTTGGTCGACGGCGCGTCGGTCGCACCGCCGGTGTCAGCGGTTATCGCCGGACGGTCGTCGTCCGTGGAGGCGTCGGGGTCACCGAAGCCGCCGCTCCCGCCGGCGCGCGGGGAGCAGGACGCCATGAAGATCAGGCTACAGGCCGCGATCAGTCGGCCCATGGGAGTTCGGGTCATCGTTCACCTCGCCCCGTCGTCGCGCCTTTGTGGGCGGCGGGGCGGCGCGCGCCTATCACGGTGGTCGCGATTCCGCACCTTCCGGTCGGACGTTCTGCGACCGCCCCTTCATGCGCCGGGCGTGAGGCGCGCTGCCGTCGCGGACCGAGATCGACGTCGGGTGCGAGCGGTCGAGGGCGCGGGCCTTGACGCGCGCGAGTGATCGGGTGCCTCATCCCGCGCGCACGATCTGGGGATCGAGCGCGCGGCACCACGATGCGCGTCGCCCCGCGCTCCGAAGGGAGACACCACGATGAAGACCAGGACCGCCGTACGCGCAGGCATGGCCGCGATGAACATGCAGTTCCTCGCCTTGCAGGAGGCGACGCAGATGGAGTCGCGCAGGTAGCAACGCCGCTACGGGCTCCGCACGCAGTCGCCGGTGAAGCGCGTGCGCTCGCCGCCGTCGACCATCACGAAGTCTCGCGGGCGGATCGACGCGAGGTCGCGCGGCCCGAGCACGCCCTCCCATCGGCGCCGCGTGAAGCGGTCGCTCCGCGCGGTGAGCGCCACGTTGCCGCCGTCGGCGAGGAACATCCCGTAGCGCTGGAGCGCCCTCGCCACCGCGCGCGCGCCGTCGTTGGGGAGCGACGCCATGGGGAAGTCCGCGCGAAGCCTCAACCGCGCGCCGTAGGGCGGGGCGGTCGCGGGGCCCGACGCGGCGCCCGTCGCGTGCGAGGCCGGGTGCACGTACGTCCGCGACCGGATGCGCGCGTTCGGCAGGATGAACCGGATCGCGTGGTCGACGGAGCCCGCGGCCACCTCGTCGGCCGAGAACAGCAGCGGCGCGATGGGCAGCCCCGCGGCGTCGGCGCTCGTGCACTGCTCGCCGCGGCCCGCGGGAGGGTACGCGCGGGACATGTCCCAGACGGCGAGGCAGCCGCCCGCGAAGCCCGAGGGCGTGATGTTCGCGCGCCACATCTCGAAGAGCCGCTGCGTCGGGCGGTGCACCACGATCAGGTGGCAGTCGCCGTCGCCCGCGCACGCGTAGCCGCGCTCGCCCTCGAGCGCTCCCCCAGCGGGCACGGGCACCGGAACGAAGTCGCAGTCGGGCGAGTAGAAGTCACCCGTGCGCGTGAAGGCGCGCAGCGGCGCCGACGCGTCGGCCTCGAGCACCTCGAGGGAGAAGTCGATCTGAAAGCGCCCGAGGCCCCAGCCCTGCGCGTCGAGCCAGGGGATCACCGCGGCCGACTCGCGGTCGACGGGGGCCGAGGAGATGTCCTCGTACCAGGGCGCCGACGCGGGGAAGTAACGCTCGCCCGAGGGCGCCGCCGCGTCGGCGGTGGGAGCGTGATCGACGGGCGCGTCGGGCTGCGACCTGACATCGGGCGGCGCACCCGCTGCGTCGATGAGCGCATCGTCGGAGACGTCGCGAGCCGCATCGGGCGCGGGCACAGACGAAGCGGCCTCGCAGGCCGAGAGCAGCGCGATCAGCCCGAGGCACGGCCGCCGGGAGAGGTGCATGGTGCGATGATCGTCGCAACGCGGCGCGCGTGACAACCGCCGCCGCGATCGACGGGCGTCACCTCACGGCACGCAGGCGCCGCTGCGGCACGTGAGGCGCACACCCATGGGCCCCGTCGGGCAGTCGGCGCTGGTGCTGCACGTCGGCACGCAGCGCATGCCCATGGGGGTCGTCGCGCAGGTGCAGCCGCGCGCGCCAGGGGGGCACGCGCCCGAGCAGTCGGCGGCGCTGGTGCACGCGCGCGGGCCGGTCATGCCTCCGTCGGTGGGCACGCCGCCGTCGGGGCCTCCCATCGGCATCATCTCGCGGAACGACGGATCGGGCGTCGCGTGGAAGCACCGCGGGATGTACGGGAACGTGTTGGTGAGCACGTAGTGGTACGTGGTGACCGTGCGCCCTTCGAGCGGCACCGCGCCCGTGCGCCCATTGCACTCGTCGAGGTCGCCGAGGCCGGCGACGTACTCCCAGTCCTGCACGAAGGTGCCGTCGTACGTGCCGCCGGGGCCCGCCGTGCCCGAGGGGCGCGTGCCGGCGCGAAGCCGGTAGCTCGCGCGCATCTCGCGCAGCGCGCTCGACGCGTCCGCGGGGTTCGCGTGGTCCCAGCGGCCGTAGATGGGGTAGCCGTCGCCCGCCCAGCCCACGAAGGTGAGCGCGGGCGAGTCGGGCATCAGGCCCGTGGGAATGCCGTGGTAGTGGTACGCCCCCGTCGGCTGCACGTGCGCGAAGTTGCAGTCGAGCCCGAGCGCCGTCGGGTGCCGCGTGGCGTCGGTCGCGCCCGAGCCGCTGAAGTAGCCCGGCGCCGTCGCGTAGCGCAGCGCCTCGTAGCTCCAGCTCATGCTGTCGTTCCAGCGCTCGGCGG
Organism: Polyangiales bacterium; assembly: GCA_039809605.1. Lineage (GTDB taxonomy): Bacteria > Myxococcota_A > Polyangia > Polyangiales > CAISKJ01. The sequence continues at coordinate 2,671 of JBDHVF010001016.1, forward strand.
TGCCCGGGTCGAGCACGACGCCGCTCGTGGTGACGCCGAAGATCCTCGCCTGCGCGCCCGCGCCCGAGGGGCTCACGGGCACCGCGTACGCGTACGTCTGCGGCGAGATCATGTTCGGGTTGCCGGGGTTCGGAAAGTCCCCGACGTCGTGGTTGGGGATGCCGTTCGACCGGATGCGCCTCACGGCGCCGTCGACGACGACCTCGTAGCGCCGCGTGACGCCGAGCTCGCACTCGAGCGCCGTCGCGGTGCGCGTGCACGCGTTGAGCGTCACGTTGTAGTTGCTCGTGGCGGTCTGCGCCGTGGGCGGCGTGGCGAGCCTCGGCGTGCCGGGCGACGCGCACGAGCGCGCGGCGTCGACCGGCGTCGGAGCGTCGGACGGAGGCGCCGCGTCGGGCGGAGGCGGGGGGCGCGACCCGTCGGGCGGGGGCGGGGCGTCAGGCGGAGGTGGCGGCGGAGCGTCGGGCGGAGGCG
>JBDHVF010001017.1:0-3143 GCA_039809605.1 Polyangiales bacterium
CGCCGCGGTCGAGCGCGCCGCGCGCCAGTCGTGCCCGTGAGGCTCATCCCGCGGGCGGCTGCGCGCTCGGGGTCGCATCGGGCGGCAGGCTCGGCCCGGCCCCGGCGGCGGCGAGCGCGACCGCGCGCACGCCCAGGAGCCACCCGAGGAGCCCCAGCGCCCATCGCTTCGCGAGCAGCAGCGGGACGATCGTGACGACCGCGATCATGAGCCACGGCGCGTCGAGCGCGGGAAGCGCCCTCGCCGTGAGCCCGCCCATTCCCCGCACCCCCAGCGCCACCTCGATGACGAGCGAGACGAGGAGCACCACGGGCGCCGCGAGCGCGAGCGGCGCGAGCAGCGACGCCACGCCGATGCGCGCGCCGTGGCGGAGCACCTGGATGCTCGTGGGCGCGAGGCTCTCCTCGGCCCAGCGCTCGGCCTCGACGCGCACCGCGTGGAGCACCAGGCGCATCGCGCGCCGGCGCAGCCACAGCGTCGCGACGGCGCCGCACGCCGCGGTGGCGAGCAGGGCCGTGAGCCACCCGAAGCCCGCGAAGAGGCGCGCCGCGCCGCCGGGGGGCGCGCAGAGGCGCAGCAGGATCGTCCACGCGCCCGCGAAGGCCGCGAGGCCGGGCACGAGCGCTCCGAGCAGGTCGAGGAGCTTCACGCGCAGCGCGCGGCGGCGCATCGCGGGACCGCCCCCGAAGGCGATCACCCCCGCCACGGCGAAGAGGCCGCCGAGGCCCGAGGCGAGCGCGCTGAGCGGCATGCGCTCGCGGAGCTCGAGCGCGACGGGCCTGCCCGTCACGCGGCTGACCCCCAGGCGCCCCCAGAGCGCGCGGCGGAGCCAGTGGCCGTAGCGCGTCTCGGTCACGTGGCCGAGCGTGCGCTGCCAGGGCGAGAGGGTCTCGTACTCGAGGTGGCGCGCGAACCAGAAGGCCTTCCACGCCTCGGCGACGCGCGCGGCGTCGGCGGGCGCGGGGTCGGGCGAGAGGCGCAGGGGGATGTCCGTGAGGTCCGAGAGCATGTTGGCGACGCGCGCCGTGCCCGCGCGGTCGGGCGCGAGCCCGAGGGCCTGCACGAGCGCGGGGAGGCCGTAGGTGCCCAGGCGCGCGACGCGCTCGGCGGCGTTGCGGCTGTCGTGCGCCGCGAGCCGCTCGGCCTGCCGGTGCGCGTAGCCCGTGCGAAAGTCGAGCACGCGCGCGGAGTAGAAGCGGTCCCACCACGCGAGCGCGCGCTGGTCGTCGCCCGCGCGCTCGGGCACGGGCGCCACCTCGGAGCCCGTGAGCGCGCGCGACCAGCCCGAGAGCACGCGCAGCGCCGCGAGGCGGGCCTCGGGCGAGAGCCTCGGCAGCCGGGCCATCACCTCGGGCAGCGCGGCCGACCCCCGGCGCGCGAGGCGCCGCTCGGCCTCGGGGCGCGTGCGCTCCGACGAGAGCTGCGAGAGGTCGCGCAGGGTGCGGGCGCGCGCGTCGTCGACCGAGGGGTTCCAGAGGAGCGGCAGGTCGCCCGTCGACGCCCGGCGCGGGTCGAGGCCGAGCACCTGCGCGTAGCGCCCCGCGCCGAACCAGTCGTGGTCGCCGAGCGCGTCGAGCGCCGCGAACGACGCCACCGTCGCGGCCACCAGGCACACGACCGTGAGCATCAATTCTCGCAAGAGCAGTCGGATCATCGCGCGGGGGCGCCGATGGTACGGGGAGGCGGCGCCTCCGTGGTAGAGCACACGTCGTGACCGCCCCCCTGAGAGCCGCCGTCTACGTGCACGTGCCGTGGTGCCTGCAGCGCTGCCCGTACTGCGATTTCGCCACCGAGGCCATCGCCCCGGCGCGCATCCCCCACGAGGCCTACGCGCGGGCGGTCGTGCGCGAGCTCGAACTACGCGCGGGCGCGACCGGGGCCCCCATCGAGCCCATTTCCCTCTTCTTCGGCGGCGGCACGCCGAGCCTCTGGGACCGCGACGCGATCGGCGCCGTGGTGCGCGCGGTCACCGACCTCGGCCCCGTCTCCGAGGTGACCGTCGAGTGCAACCCCACGTCGATCGACCGCGACCGCGCGGCGGCCCTGCGCGACCGCGGCGTGACGCGCCTCTCGCTCGGCGTGCAGTCGCTGCGAGACCGCCACCTGCGCTACCTCGGGCGCCTCCACGACGCCGCGGGCGCCCTGCGCGCGGTGCGCGAGGCCGCGGCCGCGGGAGGGCTCCGCGTGAGCGCCGACCTGATGTTCGGCATGGCCGACCAGCGCCGCGACGAGCTCGTCGAAGACGCCCGCGCGCTCGTGGGCGAAGGCTGCGAGCACCTGTCGTGCTACGCGCTCACCATCGAGTCGGGCACGCGCTTCGGCGAGCTCGCGCGCAAGGGACGCCTCCCGCGGCTGCCCGACGACGACGTGGCCGACCTCTACGAGGCCCTCGAAGAGACCCTCGCGTCGCTGGGCCTCGAGCACTACGAGGTCTCGAACTACGCGCGGCCCGGCCGCGGCTCGGAGCACAACCTCTCGTACTGGCGCGGCGAGGCGTACCTGGGCCTCGGCGCGGGCGCCGTGGGGTGCGTGCCCGCGGGCGACGGCTCGCGCTCGGCGCTGCGCTGGCGCAACGCCCACGACGTGCCCGCCTACCTCGCGGCGCTCGACCGCGGCGAGCCGCCGCCCGGCGAGCGCGAGGCGCTCACCCCCGACACCCGCGTGCTCGAGGGGCTGATGCTCGGCATGCGCACCGTCGAGGGCACCGACCTCGCGGCGTGGCGGGCGCGCACCGGCGTCGACCCGCGCGCCGGCCGCGAGGCGAAGATCCGCGCGCAGGTCGAGCGCGGCAACGTCGTCGACGACGGCGCCGCGCTGCGCATCCCGCGCTCCCGCTGGCTCGTCGCCGACGACATCGTCGCCAGCGTGTTCTGACTCAGGTTTGGCCGTTGACGTAGCGCGCGGTGCATGACCGCGCGGTCGTTGACTCGGCCCCCTCACCGCGCTGCCGCGCGCCCTCACCCCCGCGGAGCGGGGGCAAGGGCTCTGTCGTCTGCGAGCGGTTGGTGTCGCACCGACGCGTCGTGATCGAGGGACGGCTGCGGCGCGCGTCGCCCTTCGCGGGCGGCGCAGGTGACAGGCACGGAGCTCCGGGGGATCGTCCGGGGTCCTACATCCTCACGACCCCGGAGCCTCCGTGCCCA
>JBDHVF010001018.1:0-3142 GCA_039809605.1 Polyangiales bacterium
ATCACCTCGTTTCAGCACGCTCAGCCACGCCCTCGCTCCGCGGGGGCGGGGCGCGCGGCAGCGCGGGTGGGGGCTCCCGAAGGTGCGCGACAGCGTTGAGTAGGGGGGACACGTCGCACACGAAAGCGGCAAACTTGACGTGAAGTTGGTATGAGCGTCCCCACGAAACGCTTCGCTTGACACCCACCGTGGTGTTTCTAGCATCGAGCGATTCGCCCCACGCGCTGGGGAAAAGGACGGGAACCACATGGCGCTCACCAAGGCCGATCTCGCTCGATTTCGAACGATGCTCGAGGAGAAGCGGAAGCAGATCATCGAGAACGCGCAGAACACCCTCGCCGAGGACATGGCCCTCGACGCCGACGACCTGCCCGACGAGATGGACCTGGCCTCGAGCGAGTACCTCCAGTCGTTCACCTTTCGCCTCAGGGGGCGAGAGAAGTTCCTGCTCGAGAAGATCGAGCACGCGCTCGAGAAGATCAGCAAGAACGAGTTCGGGCTCTGCGAGGAGTGCGGCGAGGAGATCGCCCCCAAGCGCCTCGAGGCGCGCCCCGAGACCAACCTCTGCATCCGCTGTAAAGAAGAGCAGGAGCGCGCCGAGCGCGCCTTCGGCTGATCGCTCGCTCCCCCCCTCGCATGAAGCTCTGCGCCCTCTCCGTCGACCTCGACGAGATCCCCTGCTACCACGCGATCCACGGCCTGCCCGAGCCCGAGGGCCCGAGCGCCCACGCCGTCTACGCCCGCGCCGTGCCGCGCTACCGCGAGCTGCTCGACGAGCTCGGCGCGCCGTGTACGTTCTTCGTCATCGGCCGCGACATGAAGCACGGCGTCGCGCGCGCCGGCGCGAAGGCCCTCGCCGACGCGGGCCACGAGCTGGCCAACCACACGCTGCACCACCGCTACGAGTTCTCGCGCCTCGACGACGACGCCATTCGCGCCGAGGTGCAGGGCGGCATCGACGCGATCGCGTCGGTGCAGGGCTTCGCGCCGTCGGGCTTTCGCGCGCCGGGCTACACCACCAACGACCGCGTGATGGACGCGCTCTCGGAGCTCGGCGTCTTCTACGACAGCTCGGTCTTCCCCTGCCCGGCGTACTACGGCGCCAAGGCCGCGGCCATCGGGCTCATTCGCGCGCGCGGGCGCCGCTCGCGCTCGATCGTCGACACGCCGACCGTGCTCGCCGCCCCGGCCGACCCGTACGTGCCCGCGCGCCCGTACTGGCGCCGCGCCGCGCACGACGGAGGGATGATCGAGCTGCCCATCGGGGTCACGCGCGTCGCGAGGCTGCCGTACATCGGCACGTCGGTCATGGCCCTGGGCCCGAGCCGCGTCGACCTGCTCACCGCGCAGATCGCGGGGCGCCCGCTGGTGAACCTGGAGCTCCACGGCATCGACCTGCTCGACGCGCACGACGGCCTCGCGGCGCTCGATGCCCACCAGCACGACGTGCGAATCCCGCTGGTCGACAAGCTCGCGACGCTGCGTCGCGTGGTCGCCGACCTGCGGGGCCGCGGGTACGAGTTCGTGACGCTGCGCGAGGCGGCGCAGGCGTTCGCGAACGAGGTCAGGGGATGAGCGGGTGTGGGGGCCTCTTCGCGGGCGCGCGAAGGGTCAGGCGCTGAACGACGAGCCGCAGCCGCAGGTGCCCTTGACCGAGGGGTTCTCGAACTTGAACCCCGCGCCGTGAAGGCCCTCGACGTAGTCGATCTGCGTGCCCTCGAGGTACTGGAACGAGAGCGGGTCGACGAAGAGCTGGATGCCGTACGACTCGACGACCTGGTCCATGTCGGTGGCCTTCTCGTCGAAGTAGAGGTCGTACTGGAACCCCGAGCACCCGCCGCCCTTGACCTGCAGGCGCAGGCCCTGACCCTCGAGCCCCTCGGCCTTCGCGATCTCCTTGACCTTCTCCGCGGCCTTCTCGGTGAGCGAGACGGGCGGGCGGTTGGCGTCGGCGACCTTCTCAGCGGCGTCGTGCGAATGCGCTTCCATCGATCGTATCCTCCGAAACGGCCGCGAACTCTTCGCCCGCGCCGTCTTCATCTGTTGTTCCCGGTGTATGTAACCCACCGCTCACCATGGGTCCAGTGCTCCCCCAGCGCGCGCGCGGCCTTGCTTTCGCGGTGATCGCGCCCTACCTCCCGGCCCCCGCGAACACCGGCGGACGCATTCGCATCCACCGCCTCGCGCGCGCCCTCTCCGTGCACGGCCCCGTCGACCTCTACGCGCGCTTCTGGCCCGTCGAGCTCTCGCCCTCCGCGGGCGACGTGACCCCGGCGCTCTCGCTCTACCGCCGCGCCGAGCTGCGCGACCGCGGGCCCTTTCTCGGCGTGCCCCTGCTCACGAGCGCTCGCGCGCGCGAGGCCGCGCCGCGGTCGCTGCGGGCCGCGCTCGCGCGCGCGCACCGGGCAGCGCCCTACGCCGCGGTGATCGCCTGCCACTCGTACGGCGCGCTCTGCGCGATGGGGCTGCGGGGCGCCGCGCTCGTGCTCGACGAGCACAACATCGAGAGCCGCTACGCCCGCGCGGTCACCCCCGACGCGCGCCTCGAGGCCCTGCGCCTGCGCCTTTGGGAGCGCTCGGTGTGGCGCGCGGCCGACCTCGTCACGGCCGTGACCGACGACGACGCGCGCGAGGTCTCGAGCGTTCGCGCGGGCCCGGTCTCGGTGGTGCCCAACGGCGTCGCGTGCGCCGAGGTCGACTTCGTCGCGCCCTCGAAGCGCCCGTCGCGAGAGCTGCTCTTCGTGGGCTCGATGAGCCACCCCCCCAACGTGCGGTGCGCGATCGAGCTCGCGCGCGAGGTGCTGCCGCGCGTGAGGGAGCGCCACCCCGACGCGCGCCTCACGCTCTGCGGCCGCGCGCCGTCGCGCGAGGTGCGGGCGCTCGCGGGCCCTCACGTCGAGGTCACGGGCACCGTCGACGACGTGGGCCCGTGGCTCGCGCGCGCGGGGGCGTACGTCAACCTCCTGCGCGAGGGCGCGGGGTCGAGCCTCAAGGTGCCCGAGGCGCTGGCCGCGGGCGTGCCGCTGGTCACCACGCGCACGGGCATCCGCGGCTTCGCGCTGCGCGACGGCGCGCACTGCCTCGTGGCCGAGACCGCGGGCGGGTGCGCGCGCGCGGTGCTCGACGCGTGGGCCGACCCGGT
>JBDHVF010001019.1:0-3142 GCA_039809605.1 Polyangiales bacterium
CGGGCCTGTGCCTCCTCGGGTTCGTCGCGGCGCTCGCGCGGCGCCGCACGCGCCGTCACGCCCGCTGACGCCCCGCTACGAGCTCCACGCCGCCCGCGCGAACAGCGCCCAGCCCACCAGCAAGCAGACGCCCCCGACGGGCGTGACCGCCCCGAGCTTCGTCACGCCCGTGAGCGCCATCACATACAAGCTGCCCGAGAAGAGCGCGACGCCCGCGAGCATCGACCAGCCCGCGGGGTCTGCGACGGAGCCCTTCTGCGACGAGAGCCACGCGACCGCGATCAGCCCCAGCGCGTGGTACATCTGGTAGCGGGCCGCGGTCTCCCAGTTCTGGAGCATGCGCTCCGAGAGCCTCGCGCGGAGGCCGTGCGCGCCGAACGCGCCCATCGCCACCGACATGAGCGCGTTCGCCGCGCCGAGCACGGTCCAGAGCTTCACCATGGGCGGGGAGCGTGGGGCGCGGTCACGCGTTGCGGTAGATCGAGATGACGTCGCCGAGGAGCTTGAGGGCGTCGGCGCGCGGGCGCTGGAAGGCGTTGCGGCCCATGATCGAGCCGAAGCCGCCGCCCGCGGCGATCTCGCGGATCTCGGCCAGCACCTCGTCGGTGCCCTTGGCCTCGCCGCCCGAGAAGATCACGATGCGCTTGCCGTTGAACGCGCTCTGCACGACGTGGCGGATGCGCTCGGTCAGCGTCGCCGTGGGGATCTGGTACTTCTCGAAGACCTTCTTCGCCTCGGCCTGCTCGATGAAGTTCTTCGGGGGCTTGACCTTGATCACGTGCGCGCCGAGCTGCGCCGAGATCTGCGCTGCGTAGGCCACGACGTCGATGGCCGTCTCCCCGTCCTTCGAGACGCCCTCGCCGCGGGGGTAGGCCCAGAGCACCACCGCGAGGCCCTTGCGCTTGGCCTCGAGGGTGATCTCGCGGAAGTCCTCGTACTGGTGGTTGCGCGCCGCGGAGCCGGGGTAGATCGTGTAGCCGACGGCCGCGCAGCCGAGGCGCAGCGCGTCTTCGACCGAGCCCGTGATGGCCGAGCAGGCCGAGTGGCCCTTCGAGAGCGAGTCGCTGTTGTTGAGCTTGAGGATCAGCGGGATCTCGCCCGCGTAGCGGTCGGCCACGGCCTCGATGAAGCCCAGCGGGGCCGCGTAGGCGTTGCAGCCCGAGTCGATCGCGAGCTGCACGTGGTAGTCGGGGTCGTAGCCCCCGGCGTTGGGCGCGAAGGAGCGCGCGGGGCCGTGCTCGAAGCCCTGGTCCACCGGCAGGATCACCAGCTTGCCGGTGCCCGCGAGGGCGCCGTGGCCGAGGAGGCGCGCGAGGTTCGCGCGCGTGCCGGGGTTGTCGCTGCCGTACCACGAGAGGATCTGTCGGACGCGGTCGCTGAGTGCCATGGAACTCTCCGTTCGAGCGTCAGTGGGAATGCGGTCGAGCGGCGCGGACGGTACTCGAAGCGGGAGACCCTCCGCAACGAGCACGTGGGGCCGGGAGGCCGCGGGCGCGCCGTTGGGTCGCAGGGCCTGAAACATGTGGGATGCGATTGCGCGCGGCGGTCGTTTGCGGTGACATAAGACCGTACCGCTTCCATCCCCTGAACCGAGGAGAGTGACGCGATGGGTTACCGCGATCCCAACGAAGCGCTGAGGGCCGAGAACGAGAGCCTCCAGCAGCAGCTCAAGGAAGCTCAGGAGGAGCTCGAGAGCGCCCGCACGCGCGCCGCGAGCGGCGACGCCGACGTCGACCGCCAGCGCTGGGCCTTCGGCATGCGCTGCCTCGGCGGCGTCGCCCTGATGCTCCCGTTCCTGCTCATGACGGCCATGTGCGAGCACCGCTTCGTGCCCCGCTACCACCGCGCGCCCGCGACGGTGGCGGCGAGCTACGACCCCGCGCCCATGGCCGCCAACGTGCCGCGCCCGTACGTGACGCACGCGTGCCAGGGCCGCGCGGCGCCGTCGCCCGGCTTCGAGAGCTTCACCAGCTCGCTCGAGCGCTCGGGCCGCGTCTCGCAGGCCGACAACGCGCCCGGCATCGCCGCGGGCACCCCCTGCACCGTGCGGGTCGTGCCCGTCTCGATGCAGGACTTCAACTGCCACGTCGAGGTCGTGTGCAACGGCCAGACGCTCTACGGCACGCTGCCCACGGGCTACGCGCACTGCGACGTCGACCACGGCACCGTGCTCCGCGCGACCGACTCCGACGTGACGGGCTCCGACGGCGACCCGGCGATCAACGTCGACCTCGCGTCGTACCGCGCGGTGGTCGCCGACGCGCGCGAGGGCAAGACCGTGCGCGTGCAGATCGCGCTCGACGCGCCCATCCCCTTCGACTGAGCGCCGTCGTCGCCCGCTCTCCCTCTCCCCCTCACTCCGCCCGGTTCAGCGTCCAGTCGTAGGGCTCGTAGGTGATCGTGCAGCGCGCGCCGTCGACGCCGCACGCGGCCTCGATGCGCGCGCGCAGCGCCGCGGGCGCGAAGGCGTGCACGAAGCCCAGCGGCCCCCGCACGGGCGACGCCGCGTGGCCCGGCACGCTCGCCGCGAAGTCGTCGCGGAACCACTCGAAGAGCTGCACCACCCGCACCGTGCGTGCGCCCTCGTCGACCGACACGCGGCCGCCCGCGAAGTACCTTCGCGCCTGCTCGTCGAGCTCGGCGTCGACGCGGCCCGCGTGGTACGCGCCGGCCCTGAGCGGCGGGCACGAGCGCGCCGCGCAGTTGAGCGCGAAGTGCACCCGCGCGTCGCGAAAGACGGGCCGCACCTCGCGGTTCTCGATGTCGTCGAGCGTCACGTCGCGGCCGTCGACGCGCCACCGCCGCGCGCGAAAGAACCCGCCGTCGGGCAGGTACGTGAGCACGTTGCGCATCGACGCGGGCGCCTCGGCCACGCCGCGCAGCACCGTGGCGTTGTAGGCGTTGAGCCAGTAGGCCTTGCGCGCGCTCGGGGTCGAGAACTCCGCGGGCGTGGTGGTCGGGCCGTGCGTCGCGAGCCAGTCGTGCACCGCGCGGAGCTCGCCGACGCGCGCGCGCAGCGCGTCGTAGTCGACGACCGCGGCGCGCACCACCGCGCGGAGGAGCGCGTCGTAGGCGGCCCACGGGTCGGCCGCGGCGCCCGCGTCGGCGCGCGGGGCCCGCGGCGCGCGGCGCGGCTGGGCGA
>JBDHVF010001020.1:0-3141 GCA_039809605.1 Polyangiales bacterium
CTCGCGCTGGCGGCGGTGGCGCTCGCGGCGGCGAAGGCGGCGGCGCTCGCCCGCGCGCGCCGCGCGGTCGAGGGGCGGTGAGCTGCGTGGTGATCTTTCGCGCGCGGCGGTGATAGCCTCGCGCGCATGGCAACCTCGAAGCGAGACCTCATCGACGACCTCCGCGGCGCGTACTCCCTCACCCTCAAGCAGGCGACGAAGATCGTGAACGACGTGTTCGCGAGCATCGCCGCCTCGCTGCGCAACGGCGACCCGGTGCGCATCGCGGGCCTCGGCACCTTCGCCGTGCGCGACCGCAAGGCCCGCACGGGCAGGAACATCCGCACGGGCGAGACCATCGCCATCCCCGCGAAGAAGGTCGTGCGCTTCAAGCCCGCGCGCGGCTTCGAGGCGGCGGCCACGAAGCCGAAGCGCGGGGCGAAGAAGGGCTAGACGGCCGTCAGTCGATCGACGAGCCGAAGAGGCTGTCGGCCCCGTCGGGGCCCGTGATGCTCACCGCGGGGGCGGCCGCGACGCCCGACGCGCCGCCGTGGTAGACGTGCACTCGGCCCGTGCGGCTCGCGCCCGCGGTGAAGGCGCCGACGGCGATGTCGGCGAAGCCGTCGCCGTTCACGTCGCCCGCGCCCGCGGCGCCGTAGCCGAACGCGCCGTTGACGCCGTCGGGGCCCGTGAGCGAGCGCGCGGGCGTCGCGCCGAGGCCCGCGGGGCCTCCGTGAAAGACGTGGGCGCGCCCGACGGTGCCGAGGGCGTTCTGCGCGCCGACGATCACGTCGCCGTAGCCGTCGCCGTTTACGTCGCCCGCGCTGCGCACGGGGAAGCCGAAGTAGCCCGACGCGTCGGGGCCCGTGAGCACGGTCGACGCGCCCGCCGCGGGGCCTCCGGCGCGCCCGAGGTAGACGTACGCGCGGCCCACGTTGGCGAGGGCGTTCTGCGCGCCGACGATCACGTCGGCGTAGCCGTCGGCGTTCACGTCGCCCGCGCACGCCACCGACACGCCGAAGGAGCCCCCCGCCGTCGGCCCGCCGAAGCTCACCGCGGGCGTCGTCTGGAGCAAGCCCCCGCCGAGGAACAGGTACGCCGCGCCGGTCCCCGCGGTGGCTCCGTTGGCGCCGACGATCACGTCGGCGTAGCCGTCGCCGTTCACGTCGCCCGCGCCCGCGACGCTGATGCCGAACGAGGCCGCCGCGGCGAGGGGAGAGTTGATCCGCTGTGACGCGCCCGTGAGGCCGCTCGGCGTGCCGTAGTAGACGTACACCCGTCCGACGCCGCCCGCGGCGAGGTAGGCGCCGACGACCACGTCGGCGTAGCCGTCGGCGTTGATGTCTCCCGCGGCCGCCACCGAGTAGCCGAAGTAGCCGCTCGCCTCGGGCGCCGCGAGGGTGTTGGTGGGCACGAGCGCGGGGCCCGCGGCGCCGCCGAGGTACAGGTCGACGCGCCCGTTGCCCGCGCCCACGAGGTACGACCCGATGACCGTGTCGGCGTAGCCGTCGCCGTTCACGTCGCCCGCGCTCGCCACCGAGTTGCCGTAGTACCCGTTGGGCCCCGCGAGGCCCGTGAGCCGCGTGAGCTGCGGCACCGCGATTCCCGAGCCCGCGCGGCCTGCGTAGATCCACGAGCGGCCGGTCGCGCCGCCGGTGCCGGGCGCGCCGACGATGATGTCTCCGAGGCCGTCGCCGTTGGCGTCGAACTCGCTGCCCCACGCGGTCGAGACCGGCGCGCTGAGGGCGCCCACCCTGACGGGCCAGGGCGCCGAGGCGGCCGTGCCCACGGTGGCGCCCGAGCGCCCGCGCAGGCGCCAGAAGAGCGCGCCGACGGGAAGCGCCGTCGGGGGCGCGCCCGTCGAGCCCGTGACGTCGAAGGACGACACGACGGTGGCGCACGCGCGGTCGCGGCACACCTCCACGCGCGCCCCGTCGGTGCCCGCCGCGAGCGCCCAGCGGAACGCGGGCCTGCGCGAGGTCACCGTCGACGTCGAGGGCGGCCACACGGGCCGCGGCGCCGCGAGGCTCGCCATGGGCACGCAGCTCGCGCCCGAGCGCACGTAGCCCGCGTTGCAGGTGAAGTCGCAGCTCGTGCCGTTGCACGTGGGCGTCCCGTTGACGACCGTGGGGCAGGGCGTGCACGACGCGCCGCAGGTTCCGACGGAGGCGTTGGCGAAGCAGCCCGCGCCGCACGCGTGGAAGCCCGCGTTGCAGGTGAACCCGCAGCTCGTCCCGTTGCAGGTTGCGACGCCGTTGGAGACCGCGGGGCAGGGCGTGCACGACGCGCCGCACGAGGCCACCGAGGTGCTCGACGCGCAGGTCGCGCCGCACGCGTGAAAGCCCGCGTTGCAAGACGCGCCGCACGCGACGCCGTTGCAGGTGGGCGTTCCGTTGGCGACCGCGGGGCAGGGCGTGCACGACGAGCCGCAGGTCGCGACCGAGGCGTTGGGCACGCACGCGCCGCCGCAGAGGTGAAAGCCCGCGTTGCAGGCGATTCCGCAGGTCGAGCCGTTGCAGGTGGGCGCGCCGTTGGCGACGGCGGGGCAGGGCGTGCACGACGACCCGCAGGTCGCGACGGAGGTGTTGGCGACGCAGGCCGCGCCGCACGCGTGGAAGCCGCCGTTGCAGGTGAACCCGCAGGTCGTTCCGTTGCACGTGGCGACGCCGTTGGAGACCGCGGGGCAGGGCGTGCACGAGGCTCCGCACGAGGCCACCGAGGTGTTGAGCGCGCACCCCGCGCCGCAGCGGTGGTAGCCCGCCGCGCACGAGAAGCCGCAGCGGCCCGCCGCGCACGAGGCCACCGAGCCCGCGGGCGCCGGGCACGCCGTGCCGCACGCGCCGCAGTGGTTCACGTCGCTGGCGGTGTTCACGCACGCGGCGCCGCAGCGCGTGGGCGCCGACGCGGGGCACCCCGAGGTGCACGCGTAGGCGCCGCGCAGAGCGGCGTCGCGGCGGAGCACGCGACCCTGCACGCGCCGCAGTTGGGCGACGCGGTGATGTCCGTCGTGCAGCCGGTCGTCGGGGTCGTACACGACGCGCGCCCCGCCGCGCACGCGCCCGTCACGTCGCACATGCCTCGCACGCACCGCGCGGCGCCGGGGCGCACGCCCGGCAGCGCGTTGCAGTCGCGCCCGCACGCGCCGCAGTTGCGGGGGTCGCT
>JBDHVF010001021.1:0-3133 GCA_039809605.1 Polyangiales bacterium
GCGCGCTGCGACGCGCCGGTGGCGGCGTACCTCGCGTGCGCCGCGGGCGCGCGGGTCACGTGCGCGAGCGACGGCCCCGAGGTGCAGGGCTGCGACGCGCAGGACCAGGCCGTGAGCGCGTGCCTCGAGAGCGCGCCCGCGCCCGACGCGGGCACCGCGCCGCCGCCGGCCGACCGCTGCCTGCCCGACGAGGCCATCCCCGACGACATCCGCGCGACGCTCTGCGCGTCGACGCCGGGCACGCCCGTGGCGCACGACTGCCCCGGCGGCGCGCCCTCGGCCGAGTGCGTGCCGGTGCCGTCGGGCGAGGCCAACGTCTTCTGCTGCGCGCGCTGACGGCACTCCGGGCGCGCGCGGCCCGAACTGAGCAGACCCGGCGCAACGCCCGGTCGTGAGCGCGAGGTCCCGTCTCTTCACTCCCCTGCGTCGCCGCGGGGGAGGCGCACGGTGAAGGTCGTGCCGTCGCCCTCCCTCGAGGCGACGTCGACCGAGCCCCCGTGGGCGTGAACGATCTGCTCGACGATGAAGAGCCCGAGGCCCACGCTGCGCCCGCGCGCGTCGGCGTCGACCGCGCCGCGCTGCATCGGGCGAAAGAGCTGCGGCACGACCTCGGGCGCGATGGGGTCGCCCTCGTTGTGCACCCTCACCTCGACGCGCTCGGGCCGCGCGTCGCACGAGACCGTGACGGGCGTGCCGGCGGGGCTGTACTTCAGCGCGTTGCTCACGAGGTTGGTGACGACCTGCGCGAGGCGGTCGGGGTCCCACTCGCCGCGCACCTCGCGGGGGCAGAGGGCGCGCAGCTCGCGCTCGGGGAACGACGCGCGCGCCTCGTCGACGGCCGCGCGGATGACCTCGCAGAGGTCCGTCGGGCGCTTCGAGACGGGGATGCCGCCCTTGAGCCGCGCCTGCGTGAAGTCGAGCAGGTCGTTGATGAGCCGCGTCGCGCGCTCGGCGTTGGCGAGGATGCGCTTCGACGACCGCGCGGCCTGCTCGTTGCCGTCGCTGATGCGCAGGAGCAGGGTGGAGTCCATGCGGATGACCGTGAGGGGGCTCTTGAGGTCGTGCGAGACGATGCCGATGAGCTGCTGTTCGAAGTCCGAGCGCTCCTTCTCGGCGGTGACGTCGCGCACGGCGGCGACGATGAGCTGCGCCTCGGGGTCGTACGCGGCGCGCCAGTCGAGCCACACGTACGCCCCGTCGGCGCGGCGGTGGCGGCAGCGGAAGCCCAGGCGCACGGCGCCCTGGAGCACGTCTTCGTAGGCCCGCTCGGCGGTCTCGCGGTCGTCGGGGTGCACGAGCTCTTCGAGCGGCATCGAGAGGAGCTGCTGCTCGGAGAAGCCCACGGTCTGCACGTACGCGGGGTTCACGCGCTTGAGTCGGCGGTCGGTGCCCACGGTGCAGAGGGGGTCGGGGCTCAGCGCGAAGACCCGGTCGAGCTCGGCCCGCGCGCGGCGCTCGAGGCGCTCGCGCTCGCGCAGGTCGGTGTCGCGCTCGGAGGCGAAGTGCGAGACGGCCTCGGCGATGCCCCTGGAGATCGACCGCGTGAACACCCGCAGCTCGGACAGCGCGAAGTGCCTGCCCGACGTCTCGAGCCGGTCGAAGACCGCCTCGCGCAGGAGCGAGTACTCCTGCACCACGGCGTTGATGTCGAAGCCGAGGCGGTAGCGCTGGACGCCGTGCACCCTCGCGACCGAGATCTCCTCGGGCAGCACCGCGGGCTCGTCGCGCGTGTGGTGCCACCGCAGCGACGCCGCCATGGCCTGTAGGAACGTGGGCATGCTGTCGATCAGCTCGGGGCGCGCCACCTCGTCGAGCGAGAGGTGCCGGCGCACGCGCTCGACCCACCGCTCGATGATCTCGTCGCCGAGCGCCTCGAGCTCCTCCGCGAGCGCGCTCCTCTGGTTCGATGTCATGGATCCACCTGCAGGGCCGCGAGCGTGCGCGTCCCTCCCCTCGTCGGCATCGTTATGCTCCGGACGCGGCTCGTCCAGCCCTCGGGGTCGTGGAGCGAGGCTCGAATCTCGATTCCGAGTCGCGCTCGAAAAGCGACCCGAGCCGCGTGCCTCGCGTCGGCGAGGGGGTACAACCGCGGCAGTCGGCGCGCGGATCGCCGCGCGCGATGCGGGAGAGGCGCGGCGCGGGCACGGAGCAGGACGATGACCTCCACGACGAGCGAGAGCGTCGAGAACGCGCCGGGCGAGCTGCTCATCGGCGGGCGCTACCGCGTGATCCGCACGCTCGGCAAGGGCGGCATGGGCACCGTCTACGAGGCCGAGAACACCTGGACGCGGCGGCGCGTGGCGGTGAAGGTCATGCGCCCCGAGGTGGCGCGCGACGGCGAGCTCGCGTGGCGCTTCATGCAGGAGGCGCGCGCGGCCTCGCGGCTCGCGCACCCGAACATCATCGACGTGCTCGACATGGGGCAGGACAAGGCCCTCGGCGCCCTCTACATCGTCGAGGAGTTCCTCACGGGCCACGACCTGCGCGTGCACATGAACGCCCTCGGGCGCATCGGCGCCCGCGAGGCGCTCGCGATCGTGGTGCCCGTGATGGAGGCCCTCGTCGACGCCCACGCCCACGGCATCGTTCACCGCGACCTCAAGCCCGACAACATCTTTCTCGCCGAGACCTCGCGCGGGGTGGTGCCCACGCTCATCGACTTCGGCGTCGCCAAGGTCGCCCACGACGACGAGTCGACCACGCTCAAGACCCGCGCGGGCATGCTCATGGGGACGCCCTGCTACATGGCCCCCGAGCAGGGCCGCGGCGAGGCCATCGACGGCCGCGCCGACGTCTGGTCCATCGGCGTGGTGCTCTACGAGATGCTCGCGGGCGTGCGCCCCCACAGCGCCGTCACCCCCGGCGGCCTCATCGCGCAGATCATCTACGAAGACCCGCGGCCCCTCGCCGACGCGGCGCCCGACCTGCCGGCCGACCCCGTGGCCGCGGTGATGGGCGCGCTCCAGCGCGACGTGACGCGGCGCCACCCCTCGATGCAGTCCTTCGTCGACGCGCTGCGCGCGTGCGCCGTCGCGCGCGACGCCCCGCCCTCGGTCGCCATCACCCAGCCGCTGCCGCCGCTGCCGCCGCCGGGCGCGGCCGAGACCTTCGCGCCGCGCGTCGCGTCGCTGCG
>JBDHVF010001022.1:0-3131 GCA_039809605.1 Polyangiales bacterium
TCGCAGCGCGCCTCGGCGATGTCGCTCACGGCCTCGCCGAAGGCCATGGTCGCGGGCCCCGGCGCGGCGTGCTCGGCGGCGCGGGCGGCCTCGTGGGCGGCGTTCTCGGTGGCGCGGGCGGCCTCGTGGGCGACGCGCTCGGTGGCGCGGGCGGCCTCGCGGGCGGCGCGCTCGGTTCGCTGCGCGGCCAGGTCGGCGTCGCGGCGGTCGCACGCGCCGAGCGCCGCGAGCGCGATGACGAGGGCGGCGCACCCAGGCGTGGAGAGGTTCTTCATGGCGGAAATCTCCTCTCGAAGGGGTCGAGCGTGGCGGCGCGTCGCGCCGCTCACGGTGCGCTTCGCAAGCGCGATACCCGCGGAAAGGCCGGTCGCTCCCGCGGCCCGCACGACCCTCTGGCTTCGACCGCGGCGGACCCGGTACCGTGCGCGCGCATGGAGAGCCGCAGCCCCGAGTCCGTCGCATGGGTGGTCCACAAGTTCGGCGGCACGAGCGTCGCGAACGCCGAGCGCTACCGCAACGCCGCGCGCCTCGTCCGCGCGGAGGCGGCCGACCGCGCGGCGGTGGTCGTGTCGGCGATGTCGGGCGTGACCGACGCGCTCCTCGCGCTGGTGAGCCGCGCGCGCAGGCGCGACGAGGGCTACGGCGAGGCGCTCGAGGCGCTGCACGCGCGCCACGTCGAGGCCGCGCGGGCCCTGCTGCCCGACGACGAAGCCCGTCGCATCGAGGCCGTGCTTCGCGCCGACGCGCGGGACCTCGCCGACGTGCTGCGCGCCGTGTGGCTCGGGCGCAGCGCGTCGGAGCTCACCGAGGAGCTCGTCTCGGGCTACGGCGAGGTGTGGTCGGCGCAGATGCTCTGCGCGCACCTGCGGGCCGAGGGCGCCGACGCGACCTGGCTCGACGCGCGCACGGCCCTCGTGGTGCACCCGGGCGAGCTCGGCCCGCGCATCGACTGGGCCGTGTCGGGCGAGCGCGTGCGGGAGTTCCTCGCGTCGCACCCCGAGCGCGTCGTGGTGGTCACGGGCTTCGTGGCGGCGACGCCCGAGGGCGTGCCGACGACGCTCAAGCGCAACGGCAGCGACTTCTCGGCGAGCATCTTCGGCGCCCTGCTCGACGCGCGCGAGATCGTCATCTGGACGGACGTCGACGGCGTGCTCTCGGCCGACCCCCGCCGCGTGCCCGAGGCCGAGCTCGTGCCCGAGATGTCGTACGACGAGGCCTGCGAGCTCGCGTACTTCGGCGCCAAGGTGCTGCACCCGCGCACGATGGAGCCCGCCGTCGCGCGGGGCATTCCCATCCGCATCCGCAACAGCTTCAACCCGTCGCACCCGGGCTCGGTGATCCGCGCGGCGGGCGCCGTGGGGCGCCGCGAGGTGCCCGTGTCGGGCTTCTCGACCTTCGACCGCGTGGCGCTGGTGAACGTCGAGGGCACGGGCATGATCGGCGTGCCCGGCGTCGCGCAGCGCATCTTCGGCGCGCTGCGCGAGGTGAGCGTCTCGGTCGTGCTGATCTCGCAGGCGAGCTCGGAGCACTCGGTGTGCTTCGCCGTGCCCGAGGCCCAGGGCGCCGCCGCCCGCGAGGCCGTCGAGCGCGCGTTCGCGAGGGAGCTCGGCGCGGGGCAGATCCAGCGCGTCGACCTCGTGCCGGGCCAGAGCGTGCTCGCGGCCGTGGGCGACGGCATGGCGCGCGCGCCGGGCGTGGCCGCGCGGTTCTTCTCGGCGCTCTCGAAGGCCGGGGTGAACGTGCGCGCCATCGCGCAGGGCTCCTCGGAGCGCAACCTCTCGGTGGTGATCGACGGCGCCGACGCGTCGCGCGCGCTGCGGGCCGTGCACGCGGGCTTCTACCTCTCCGAGCGGGTGCTCTCGCTCGGGCTCGTGGGCGTGGGGCAGGTGGGCCGGGCCCTCCTCGCGCAGCTCGAGGAGCGGGCGCCGGTGCTGCGCGAGCGCTTCAGGCTCGACATCCGCCTGCGCGCCGTCGCCGACTCGAGGCGCATGGTGCTGGCCGAGAAATCTCTCTCGCCCGGCGAGGCGCTCGAGGCCCTCGCGCGCGGCGGCGCCCCCGTCGACCTCGACGCCCTCGCGGCGCACGTGGGGGCCGCGCACCTGCCGCACGGCGCCGTGGTCGACTGCTCGGCGAGCGAGCTCGTGGCGGGGCGCTACGAGGCGTGGATGCACCGCGGACTGCACGTGGTGACGCCCAACAAGCGCGCGGGCGCGGGACCCATCGCGCGCTACCGGGCGCTGCGCGCGCTCGGCGAGACGCGCGGGCGCCACTGGCTCTACGAAGCCACCGTGGGCGCGGGCCTGCCGGTGATCACCACGCTGCGCGACATGGTGCAGACGGGCGACCGGGTCGAGCGCGTCGAGGGCGTGCTCTCGGGCACGCTGTCGTACGTGTTCAACGTGTTCGACGGGTCGGCGCCCTTCTCCGAGGTGGTGCGCGACGCGCGGGCGCGCGGGTACACCGAGCCCGACCCCCGCGACGACCTGTCGGGCATGGACGTCGCGCGCAAGCTGGTGATCCTCGCGCGCGAGATGGGCGTCGAGATCGAGCTCTCGGACGTCGAGGTCGAGAGCCTGGTGCCCGCCGACGCGGCCAGCGCGACGTCGCCCGAGGAGTTCCTCGACCGGCTGCGCGCGTCGGACGACGCCATGGCCGCGAGGGTGCGCGCGGCGCGCGACGCGGGCGCGCGGCTGCGCTACGTGGGCGTGGTCGACGCCGCGGGGCGGGCGCGCGTGTCGCTCTCGCCGTACCCCGAGCGCCACGCGTTCTCGCGCCTCGCCGAGACCGACAACGTGTTCGCGTTCACCTCGGCGCGCTACCCCGCGGCGCAGCCCCTGGTGGTGCAGGGCCCCGGCGCGGGGCCCGCCGTCACCGCGGGCGGCGTCTTCGCCGACCTCTTGCGCCTCGCGTCGTGGATCTCCGGGGCGTAATACCAACTTCACGTCAAGTTTGCCGCTTTCGCGTGTGCGACGTGTCCCCCACTTGACGCAGCGGCTCGCCTTCGCGAGCCCCCACCCGCGCAGGCACGCAGCTTCGCGGAGCCCCCACCCGCGCAGGCACGCAGCTTCGCGGAGCCCCCACCCGCGCTGCCGCGCGCCCCGCCCCCGCGGAGCGAGGGCGTGGCTGAGCGT
>JBDHVF010001023.1:0-3130 GCA_039809605.1 Polyangiales bacterium
GTGGTCGACGGCCCCGCAGCCCTCCTCGGCGCGAGGCAGCGGGCGGGGCGCGTGCTCGACCTCGGGGCGTGCCGCGAGGGGGGCGTGCGCGTGCTGCGGCGCGCGACGACGGGCCCGGCCGCGTGGGTGGGCCGCGGCGGCGTCGTCTGGACGCTCGCGCTCCCCGACGTGGCGTCGCTCGTGCCCGACGCGCGGGTGACCACGCTGCTCAACCGCAACGTGCGGCTCCTCATGCGCGGGCTGATGAACGCGGGCGCGCAGGCGGGGTACTTCGGGCGCGAGTGGATCGCCGTACGCCACCGCCCCGCGATCGAGCTCGGCTACGAGCTCACGCGCGACGGGCGGGCGCTCATCGAGGCCGTGGGAGGGTGGGAGGAGCCCATGGCGCTCCCCGCGTCGCTCTGCGCGGGGCGCGAGCGGGCGCTCGACCGCTGGTGCGCGAAGGAGCCCCTGGCGCTCTCGAACTGCGTCGTGGGCGGGTGGACGGCCGCGTCGCTCGCGCGCGTGGTGGTCGAGCGCGCCGCGGAGCGCGCGGGCGCGGAGCTCGCGTGGGAGCCGTACCCCGACGCGGGCGAGGCCGCGGAGGTGACGCGCGAAGACGACCCGATGCCCGCGGGGATGCGCTTGTGCGAGCCCGTGGCGGTGCCCATCGGGTGGGTCGAGGGGGCGCACGGCGACGGGCGCGCGTGGCTCGGCGGCGACGCGCTCGCGCCGACGTGGTGGCTCGACGAGGCCGCGCGCGCGATCGCGAAGGGCGAGCGCCCCGCGGGCGACGAGGCGCTCCAGGGGGCGCGCGTCGACGACCTCGTGCGCGCGCTCGCGTGAGCGCTTGCGGGGCGCGGGGCGCGGCCCGAGAGCTCCGGCCATGGACGTGCGCATCGAGACCGACTCGTTCGGCGCCATCGCGGTGCCCGCCGATCGCTACTGGGGGGCCCAGACGCAGCGGTCGCTCGAGCACTTTCGCATCGGCCTCGAGCGCTTTCCGCGCGAGCTCATCGCCGCGCTCGGCGTGGTGAAGAAGGCCGCCGCGCTGGCCAACCGCGAGCTGGGCGCGCTGCCCGAGGAGAAGTGCGCGCTCATCGTCAGGGCCGCCGACGAGGTGATCGCGGCGTCGCTCGACGCGCACTTCCCGCTCTCGGTGTGGCAGACCGGGAGCGGCACGCAGACCAACATGAACGCCAACGAGGTGATCGCCAACCGGGCCAACGAGCTCGCGGGCGCGCCCCTCGGCGCGAAGTCGCCCGTGCACCCCAACGACGACGTGAACCGCTCGCAGAGCTCGAACGACGTGTTCCCCACGGTGATGCACGTGGCCGCGGCGCTGCGCCTGCGCGACGCGCTCCTGCCCGCGCTGCGGCGCCTGCGCGACACGCTCGACGCCAAGGCGCGGGCCTTCGCGGGCGTGGTGAAGATCGGCCGCACGCACCTGCAAGACGCCACGCCCCTCACGCTCGGCCAGGAGGTCTCGGGCTGGGTCTCGCAGCTCGACCACTGCGCCGCCGCGGTGCAGCGCTCGCTGCCGGGCCTCTACGAGCTCGCCCTCGGGGGCACGGCCGTGGGCACCGGGCTCAACGCGCCCGTCGGGTACGACGCCCTGGTCGCCGCGAAGGTCGCCGAGCTCACGGGCGCGCCCTTCGTGACGGCGCGCAACAAGTTCCAGGCGCTCGCGGGCCACGAGGCGCTGGTGGTGGTGCACGGCGCGCTCAAGGCGCTGGCGTGCGCGCTCCTCAAGGTCGCCAACGACGTGCGCTGGCTCGCGAGCGGGCCCCGCTGCGGCATCGGCGAGCTCACCATCCCCGAGAACGAGCCCGGCAGCTCGATCATGCCGGGCAAGGTCAACCCCACGCAGTGCGAGGCGCTCACCATGGTGTGCGCCCAGGTGCTCGGCAACGACGTGGCGCTCTCGTACGGCGCCGCGAGCGGCAACTTCGAGCTCAACGTGTTCAAGCCGCTCATCGCGCACAACGCCCTGCGCTCGATCACCCTGCTCGCCGACGCGTGCGCCTCCTTCGAGGAGCACTGCGCCCGCGGCATCGAGCCCGACCGCGCGCGCATCGAGCGCCACCTGCGCGAGAGCCTCATGCTCGTCACCGCCCTGAGCCCGCGCATCGGCTACGACGCCGCCGCGAAGGTCGCGAAGAAGGCCCACGCCGAGGGCACCACGCTGCGCGAGGCCGCCCTCGCGCTCGGGGCCGTCACCGCCGAGGAGTTCGACGCCCTCGTGCGCCCCGAGTCCATGGTGGGCCCGAGGTAGCCGTCACCGCGCGAGCGAGGCGAGCCAGGGCTCCATCTCGCCGAGGAGCCAGCCGGGGGCTTCGAGCTGCGGCACGTGGCCGAGGTCGTGGTGCTCGGCGTAGCGCCAGTCGGGGCGCAGCTTCGCGAGGGCGCGCGCCGCGTCGACGGGCACGAGGCGGTCGCGGGCGCCGTGCACGAGCAGCGTGGGCGCGCGCGACGCTGCGACCGCGGCGCGGTAGCGGCCCTGCCGCGCGACGGCCATCACCACCGAGCGCGCCGCCTCGAGGAAGGCCTCGACCGCCCACGGCAGCGACTGTCGCTCGCGGGCGAGGGCGACGTGGGCGTCGAAGACCGCGGGGTCGATGCGCGCGACGTCGACCGTGCAGAGCTTCATGAGGTCGCGCACCATGCCCTCGGGGCCCACGCGCGCCGCGCGGCGGCGCATCATCGCGCCCGCGACGCCGGGCACGAGGTACGACGCGAACATCGTCGCGACCGCGGGGTCGACGCGCGACCCGAAGGGCACGGGCGCCGCGGGGTCGACGAGCACCGCCGCGCGCACGAGCGACGGGTGCTCGGCGGCCATGCGCAGCGAGAGGTATCCGCCCATGGAGTTGCCGACGAGCACCGCGGGGCGCCCCACGGCCTGCTCGACGAAGCGCGCGAGCAGCGCGAGGTTGGCGTCGACCGAGGCGCCCGCGGGAGACGGGGCGGTGCGGCCGAAGCCTCCGAGGTCGGGCGCGAGCACGCGGCCGCGGCGGGCGAGGGGCTCGACGACGGACATCCAGTTGAGGTGCGAGCCGCCGAGGCCGTGCACGAGCACGAAGGTCTCGTCGCCTTCGCCCTCGTCGAGGTAGTGGACGCGGGCTCCCGCGTCGAGGGTCTTGATGGGCAT
>JBDHVF010001024.1:0-3120 GCA_039809605.1 Polyangiales bacterium
GCCCGACGCGCCGCCTCCGCCGCCCGACGCGCCCCCGCCACCGACGGACGTGAACGCGGTCGCGTGCGCGTCGTGCAGCACACGCTCGTGCCCGTCGCAGTCGCTCGCGTGCGGGCTCAACCTGACGTGCCTCAACTGCGTCCGCACGGGCGACTACAGGTCGCGCGGGTGCCTCGAGAACACGGCCTTCCAGAACCTCGCGCGCTGCACCTGCGCGGCGTGTTCGAGCGAGTGCGGCCCGGCCTGCGCGCCGCTGTGAGGCCACTTACGGCGACCCTCGAGCCCGCGTCCCGTGAGTGAGGGCCGTACGCCAGCGCACGAATCAAGCCGCGATGTGACCGCGTCGAGATCGAAGTTGACCACCTTGGGACAGGTGCATATAGGCGTTGTTCATGGCCTCAGTGCACGAGTCCTTCGTAACGCGCTGGAGGGCTCTCGCCCTGACCACCGACGAACTCGCGTCGCTCTCGGGCGTCGAAGCCGCACGCATCGAGGCGATCGGTCGGGGTGAAGCGATGACGGTCTGGGAGCTGACGGCGCTCGCGAACGCGCTCGCGCTCGATCCGGCGGCGCTCCACCGAGGCGAGTCCGACGACCCCCGCTGGAGCGTCGCGCGCTTCCGCACGGCGGAGCATGGGGAGACCCTCGTTCCGTACGACGTCCGCACGATCGCGCGAGCGACCGAGGCGGGCCGGGTGCACCACTTTCTTCGGGCCCGATGCGGACATCCTCGCGCGCAAGCGAGCGCGCTCCGAGACGTGAAGGCGCTGAGCGCCACGACGGAGCCCTGGCAGCAGGGCTACGACCTCGGCAAACACGCGCGAGAGCGGCTGCACCCGGCGCACGCCGCCCTGCCATCGGTGCAGGGCCTCCTCGAGCGGGCCGGGGTGCTCGTGCTCGATCTCCAGCTCCAGACGAAGGCGGTCGAAGCCGTCAGTCTCGTCGAGCCCGACGCATCGCCCGTGATCGTCGTGAACCGTGCGGCGCCGCGTACGAGGAGTCGTGCGTCCCGCCGCGCGATGCTCGCGCACGAGCTCTGCCACGTCCTACACGACGCGACGGGCAAGCGCGACCTGGCCACGGTCCTCTCTCGTCGTGACGACCCGTCTCCCGTCGAGCAGCGCGCCAACGCCTTTGCTCCGGCCTTTCTCGCGCCGCCACACTGGGTGCAGCGAACGCGCGGCAGGGTCGAGCAGCAGGTCGTCACGCTCGCAAAAACCTGGGGCCTCAGCTTCGAGGGCGCCGCGTGGCACGCGAAGAACCTCAAGCTCCTCAGCCCGACGACCGCCGAGGCGATCATCGCGCGGCGGCCACACCCCCCAGTCGATCTCCGCGACTTCGAGCCGCCGCTTGGACGCCTCGACCCCGCCGCCTATGGGCTCGACGTCAAGGTGTCAGACTTCGCCCGCAGCGCGTTGGGTGATCAGACGTTGCGAGCACTCGCTTGCGGAGTGATCTCCTCCGGGCGCGCGGTCGAGATCCTGAGCTTCAGGTGAGCCTCTGGCTCCTGGACGACAAGCCCTTCGATCTCCTCGCCAAGGAGTTCGATGCCGGATGGGCATGGCCCGCGTCTACGCTCCATGTGATGGACGCCGTCGCCCGCGCTGCGTCGCGCGATCATTCCGGCCGACGTGCGCGCCTGCTTGGCCTGAGCACGGCCGCGGGTGAGCCCTGCGTAGAGCAGCACGCGATCATCGTCGGCACGCCCGCAGCGGAGCACCTCTTCACGCACCTGCGCGCGCATCAGCGTCACGCCGAGAAGAGTCTCGCGGACGACGAGGCGATCGCGTGGTGTCGGGTCCACCGCGAGTTCGACTTCGTGTCGATGGACAAGAAAGCCATGTACCTCGCGCTCTCGGAACTGGGCCCCGGGCGCGTATACGCGCCCTTCGACGTCTGGATCGACCTTGCGGCGCGGGGCTTGATCACGATTGAGCAGGCGGAGCGCCTCTGCGAGCGAACGGCGAAGGAGTCGGACCCGAACGTGCCGCCGCCCCCGCGGATCGAAGAGCTACTCACGGAGCTTCGTGGTCGGTAGCGCGGTTGATGGCACCGCCCGCGAGCGGACCACTGACCAACGACCTCGTTCATGCACCACCTCCGGCCGTGTCACCAGGGCCAGGCGGGGCCCTTCCAGTCGTAGAAGCCTCCGCTCGACGACGCGTCGAGCGCGTCGATGCGGGCGATGAGCGCGTGCACCGACTCGGCCACGTCGGTCGGCGCCCCGGCGCCGCCCATGTCGGTCTTCACCCAGCCGGGGTTGAACGCCGCCGCCACGATTCCCTCGGGCGCGAGCTCGATCGCGAGGTTGCGCGAGGCCATGTTCAGCGCGGCCTTCGACATGCGGTACGCGTACGACCCGCCCGAGCGGTTGTCGCCGATCGAGCCCATGCCCGACGAGACGCTCGCCACCCTCTTCGCCGCGCCCCTGCGCAGGTTCGGCAGCAGCGCGCGCGTCACGCGCAGCGGGCCGAGGGCGTTCACGTCGTAGGTCTCGAGCGCGCGGGCCATGTCCATCGTCGCGAGCGGCGCGCGGTCGCCCACGACGCCCGCGTTGTTCACCAGCACGTCGACGGGCGCGTCGCCCAGCGCGTCGGCGAGGGCCCGCACGCTCGCGTCGTCGCGCACGTCGCACGCGAGCGAGCGCAGCCGCCCCGGGTGCTCCCGCCCCAGCGCCCGCAGCGCGTCGCACTCGGGCGCGCGCGAGGCCGCCACCACCTCGTCGCCGCGGGCGAGGTACTGCCGCACGAACTCCAACCCGATGCCCCGGTTCGCTCCCGTCACCACGATGCGCATGCGCGGGAGAGTGCCCGCCGACCTCACCACGGCGCAACCCCGTTCTCAGACTCGGGTCTGGCCGTTGACGTAGCGCGCGGGGCATGGCCGCGCGGTCGTTGACTCGGCCCCCTCACCGCGCTGCCGCGCGCCCTCACCCCCGCGGAGCGGGGGCAAGGGCTCTGTCGTCTGCGAGCGGTTGGTGTCGCACCGACGCGTCGTGAGCGAGGGACCGCTGCGGCGCGCGTCGCCGTCCGCGCGGAGCTCGTGCAGCCTGTCGCTGCGCGGCGCAAGGCGCGGCACGGCCGTCGTGCGCGTGGCGCAGCGGCGCCCAGCTCCCCGGCC
>JBDHVF010001025.1:0-3113 GCA_039809605.1 Polyangiales bacterium
CTGCGCCCACGCGGCGGAGGCGAGCACGACGGGCGCGAGCGAGGCGGCGATCGCGGCGAGGCGCACGGCGCGGGCGACGCTACGCGATTTCGCGGGCGATGTGCACGCGCCAATCGAGCGCGATCACCGCGCGGGCTGGAGCAGGAGGCTCGTGCCCATGGCGCCCACGAGGTTCCACGTGTGGCCCTCGGCCTGCGCGGGGGTCTCGCGGTAGCTCCAGACGTGCACGCGGGCGTTCATCGCGCGGAAGCCCGCGCGGTCGATGAGCGCGGCGTCGACGCGCATCGCGCCGTTGACGCGCGGCGCGCACACGATGGTGGGCCCCGCGCGCGTGGCGCCGTCGGGCTCGACGCGCACCACGGCGCTCGTGGCCTCGGCGCTCGTCCACGCGACCACGAGGTCGCCCGAGGCGGGCCAGGTGGTGACCGTGAAGCCCGTGGGCTGCGTCACCTCGACCGCCGTGGGGAAGCGCACCGAGCCCGTGAGGTCGGTCACCTGGTCGTCGGGGCCGATCTCGTCGGCGCTCGACACCGCGGCCGCGCGGTCGGTGAAGAACCCGCCGCACGAGCGGAAGTCGCCCTCCCACGGCGGCGTGGCGCCCATCATCGGGCAGAAGCCCTGGAGCTGCATGAGCGCCGCGCTCACGGTGTTGATGCCGCCCGCGCACACCCACCGCTGCGGGGTGTAGTCGCTCTCGGGCGGGGCCGTGTAGAGCTTGCAGTCTCCGCTCGCGCCGGTGGCCGCGGGGGTCTGCGTCGAGGCGCGCGTCACGTCGAAGAGCACGAACGAGTAGCCGCAGCGCTGCTGGCGCATGTCGGCGCCCGCGCGGGTCTCGGCGCGCAGCACGAGGTTGCGCACCGACTGGCCCGCCGCGAGCTGCGCGGGGAAGGGCGAGTTGCCGCTGAGGGTGTAGCCGTTGGGCCCCGAGGGCGGGGCGTCGTCGCCGCCGCAGGCGGTGAGCGCGAGGGCGAGGGCGAGGGTGTGGGCTCTCATGCTTCGCTGTCCTCTTCGTCGTCGGAGGCGTCCTGGGCGCCGGGGCGCTTGATGCCGAGGGCGCGCATCTTCTTGTAGAAGTGGCTGCGCTCGAGGCCGAGGTCGCGCGCGGCGTGGGTGGCGTTGCCCTTGTGGTGCTCGAGCGCGCGCAGCACGATGTCGCGCTCGGCCGCTTCGAGCATGTCGCGCAGGGCCACGCCGGGGGTGTACCAGCCGTCGCGCGAGCCCGGGCCCGTCGCGCCGCCGGCCACCGCGGGCAGGGCCATGCGCACGTCGTCTTCGGTGATGGTGTCGCCCGGCGTGAGGATCACCAGCCGCTCGACGAGGTTCTTGAGCTCGCGCACGTTGCCGGGGAAGGGGTGCCGCGTGAGGAGCGCCACCGCGGCCTGGGTCATCACCTTGGGCGCGCGGTCGTTGGCCTTGCACGCCGCGGGGAGGAAGGCGCCCACGAGGAGCTCGACGTCGTCGCGGCGCGCGCGCAGCGGCGGGATGTGGATGGGCACCACGTTGAGCCGGTCGTAGAGGTCGGCGCGGAAGCGCCCCGAGGCCACGTCGGCCGCGAGGTCGCGGTTGGTCGCGGCCACGATGCGCACGTCGACCTTGAGGGTCTTCGCGCCGCCCACGCGCTCGATCTCGCCCTCTTGCAGCACGCGCAGGAGCTTGGCCTGCATGGGCACGGGCATGTCGCCCACCTCGTCGAGGAAGAGCGTCGAGCCGATGGCGCGCTCGAACTTGCCCTTGCGCTCGCGCACCGCGCCGGTGAACGCGCCGGCCTCGTGGCCGAAGAGCTCGCTCTCGATGAGCTCGTGGGGCACGGCCGCGCAGTTGAGCTTCTCCATCGCGTTGGCCGCGCGCTTGGAGCCGTCGTGGATGGCCCGCGCCACGAGCTCCTTGCCCGTGCCGCGCTCGCCCGTGACGAGCACCGGCGCGCTCGCCGACGCCGCAAGCCGCACGCGCTCGCGCAGCTCGCGCATCACGGCGCTGTCGCCGAGCAGCGCCGCGGCGGGGCCGACGGCCTCCTTGAGCTCCTTGATCTCGCCCTTGAGCCGCGCGACCTCGAGCGCGTTGCCGATGGCGAGCAGCAGCCGGTCGGTCGAGAGGGGCTTCTCGAGAAAGTCCCGCGCGCCGAGCCTCGTGGCCTGCACCGCCATCTCGATCGTGCCGTGGCCGCTCATCACGATCACCGGCACGTCGATGCCCTGCGTGCGCGCGCGGCGCAGCACCTCGAGCCCGTTCACCTCGGGGAGCTGCACGTCGAGCAGCGCCAGGTCGTAGCTCCTCGACGCGAGCCGCTCGAGCGCCGCGCCGCCCGTGCTCGCCGTGTCGGTGTCGTAGCCCTCGACCCGCAGCGCGGTCTTCACCGTGCGAAGGATGTTCGGTTCGTCGTCGACCACCAGGATCGTTGCGCGGCTCACCCCCGAACCTATACCACCGCGCGCGAGCGCCCCGGCAACGCCCCGACCGACGCGGCCAACGGCGGCTTCTGCGGGCACGTGTGCGCGGGCGGGCGGCGCTGCTACGGCGGCGACTGCGAGTTCCAGCCGCCGTAGCGCGGGGCCCGACGGCGTGGAGTACGTCAGCCGTCGCGGTGCGGGGGCGCGGGGGGAGCGGGCGGCGAGGGCGGGGTGACGACAGCGGGCTTGCGCGTCGAGCCGCGGCGCAGCGACGAGGGGGTGAAGGTGGGCACGGTGGGGTCGCGCCTGCGCGCGGCCTTCGCCGACGCGAGGAGCTGGCGGATCTCGTACACCACACAGCATCGGCGACAGGGGGCGGGGCGTCTGGTTCATCGGGGCCTCAGGGAGATCCGCGGGATCATGCAGAGCCGCGCGCGTGGCGATGGTACGTCGGCCACCTCGGCCAGCGTCGTCAGCCCCGCGCCATGTCGCGCGAGGAGCACGTCGAAGGGCGCCTGCTGCGCCGCCCGCAGCAATGCAGGGGCCATCTTGCTGAATGGCATACACGACCTCGTTCCCGCGCGATGAAGGCCGCGGGCGCTCGAAGTGGAGGACGTTCATCAACGTGCCTGCCCCATACCAACTTCACGTCAAGTTTGCCGCTTTCGCGTGTGCGACGTGTCCCCCCACCCAACGCTGTCGCGCACCTCGCGGAGCCCCCACCCT
>JBDHVF010001026.1:0-3110 GCA_039809605.1 Polyangiales bacterium
GCTCGCGCTCTCTGCGGCCGTGGTGTTCGCGGTGCTGCGGGGCGACGCGCGCGACGCCCGCGACGCGGCCTGCGACGCGGGCGGGTGCGACCCCGGCTCGCGCGACGACAACGCCGCCTTCGAGCGCGACACGGTGCTCACCGACGTGGCGCTCGGCGTGGGCGCGGCGGCCGTGATCGCGGGCGTGACGTGGTACCTCGTCGCGCGGGGCGGGGGCCGACCGACGCCTCCGGCGGTGAGACTGGCGCTCACGCCGATGCCGTCGGGCGCGACGCTGGGCCTCGGGGGCTCGCTTTGAGCGCGCGCGCACGAGCGGCCCTCGCCGCGTGGCTGCTCCTCGCGGGCTGCACCTTCGACGGCTGGGAGTACCGCGCGCGCGACGCCCGCGTCGACGCGACCGACGCGACCTCTGACACGTTCGACGCGAGCTCTGACACGCCCGACGTCACCTCCGACACGTTCGACGCGACCTCCGACGCCGTCGACGTGACCTCCGACACGCCCGACGTCACCTCCGACCTGCTCGACGTCACCTCCGACCCGCCCGACGTGAGCACTGACACGCCCGACGTCACCTCCGACCTGCTCGACGTCACCTCCGACCCGCCCGACGTGAGCACTGACACGCCCGACGTCACCTCCGACCTGTTCGACGTCACCTCCGACCCGCTCGATGTCACCTCCGACCTGCTCGACGTCACCTCCGACCCGCTCGACGCGGGCTGCGGAGCTGGCTACGTCGAGACGCCCGGCGGGTGCTCCGTGGCGCCGCCGAGGTTGATCGCGCCGGGCTCGGGGTCGGTGGTGACGAGCCGTCGCCCGACGCTGCGGTGGCTGCCGGCGGGCGGCACCGACGGCGTGACGGTCGAGGTCTGCGCCGACCGCGCGTGCGCACGGGTCGAGGCCACACTCGAGTCCACGACCGCGACGGCGCGCGTGGCGGCCGACCTCGCGCCGGGCGTGCACTGGTGGCGCGCGACGGGGCGCATCGGAGCGCGCGTCGGCACCGCGCGCAGCCCCGTGTGGGAGCTCGTCGTCGGCACGCGCTCGGCGCCCATCGAGTCGGTCGTCGGGCGCGTGCTCGACCTCGACGGCGACGGGCTCGCCGACGTGGCCGCGGGCCGCCCCGACGTGAGCGGCGCGCCGTCGGAGGTCCACGTGCTGCACGGCGGCCGCGCGGGCGTCTCGTGGCCGGGCGAGACGATCGCGTCGCCCGGCAGCGCGCGCGAGGACCAGTTCGGCGACAGCCTCGCCGTGGGCGACGTCGACGGCGACGGGTTCACCGACCTGCTCGCGGGCGCGCGCGCCGCGGGGGACGGCGTCGGCGAGGCGTGGCTCATCCGCGGGGGCGTCGGGCCGAGGGTCATCGACCGCGTCGCGCCGCCCGACGCGGCCGCCGAGGGCTTCGGCCACCTCGTCGCGGGCGCGGGCGACGTCGACCGCGACGGCTACTGCGACGCCCTCGTGGCGAC
Organism: Polyangiales bacterium; assembly: GCA_039809605.1. Taxonomy (GTDB): domain Bacteria; phylum Myxococcota_A; class Polyangia; order Polyangiales; genus CAISKJ01. The sequence goes on from JBDHVF010001026.1 coordinate 1,473, forward strand.
GCTCGGCACCGCCAGCGGGCGCACCGCGGTGCACGTCCTCCGCGGCGGCCCCTCGGGGCTCACCCACGCGGCGGCGCTGCGCGACCCGTCGTACTCCGCGTTCGCCGTGGCGGTCGCGGGCGTCGGAGACCTCAACGCCGACGGCTTCGCCGACGTCGCGATCGGCGCGCCCTACGCGACGGGCGGCGGCCGGGTCGATGTGTTCCTCGGGGGGCCTTCGGGGCTGCCCGCGGCGCCGAGCGTGGCGCTGCCGTCGCCCGAGGCGGGGGCCTACTTCGGGGCAGCGATCGCCGCGGCGGGCGACGTGAACGGCGACGGCTACGCCGACATGGTCGTGGGCGCGAGCGAGGCCGCCGGGGGCGGGCGCGCGTGGGTGTATTTCGGGGGCGCCGCTGGCGTGACCTCACCCTCGCGCGTGACGCTGCTGCCCGGCGCAGACAGCCGTCAGGCCGGCTTCGCCGTCGCGGGCGTGGGCGACGTCGACGGCGACGGGTACGCCGACGTCGCGGTGGGCGCGCCCTCTGCCGCGTCGCAGCACGGCCGGGTCTACGTGTACCGCGGCGCATCGGAGGCGCCGCTCACGGCCGCGCCCCTCGCGCTCTCGCAGTCGCCCCCCGACCTGCCCGGCCCCGGCGCCAACGTGCGCTTCGGATGGGCGCTCGGCATGGCGGGCGACGTGGACGGCGACGGCTTCGCGGACCTCGCGGTGGGCGTCCCCTCGCCATCGAACCCGCCGCAGCAGCGGGTCGAGGTGTTCCGCGGGAGCGCGACGGGGCTCACCGCGCCCGCGGCCTGGGTGGTCGCATCGCCGTCACGCGGCGACTTCGGGAACGCCCTCGCGCAATAGCCGCCGTGTGTCATCGTCACGCGCGTCGTGACGCCGCCTCCACGCGCTCGAGGGCGCTCTGCGTCACCGCCAGCCGACGCAGAGCCGCGCCTCGACGCGCGCCGGGCGGGCGTCGCGCGTGCACGGCCAGCGCACCTGCGCGAGCCGCTCGGTGAGGCACTGCGCCACCTGGGCGCCGCTGCCGTCGGAGGGAGACGTGACGGGCTCGACGCGCACGTCGCCCGCGTCGCCGGTGGGAGAGACCGTCCACGCGACGCGGTAGCTCCCGACGCCGCCCTCGCGCGTGGCGCAGGCGATCATCGCGTCGCGCAGCCGCGCGTCGTCACGGCCGTGCCCGTCGAGCGTCGAGGCGACGCGCAGCCACGGGTCGTCGTCGGCGTATCCGAGCACGCGGTAGACGAGGCGAGGAGCCCCCGCGCCCCCCATGAGCACACCCAGCAGCCCGAGCGGGCCGCCGTTCGCGCCCATGCGCGGCACGGCCGCGACCCACCGGTCGACCGGGCCGCGCGGCGCGTCGAGCTCGACCCCGAGCTGCTCGGGCAGCGCGCTGCGGTCGGCGCTGCCCGCGCGCCTGAAGCTCAACGAGAGCGTGCAGACATCGCGGGCGCGCGGCTCGTGGCCCTGGCGCGTGTCGTCGACGAGCTCGCCGCACCAGGTGTCGACGTCGGCGATGACGAGGTTCGGGTGGCGCTGCGCGATCACCGCGGGCAAGGGCGGCGCCTGACCGCACGCGGGCCCGCCCGCGCGCAGCCGTCGCTCGGCCCGCAGCGCCTCGGCCGCGCGCACCTCGT
>JBDHVF010001027.1:0-3107 GCA_039809605.1 Polyangiales bacterium
GCCCAGCCGCTGAGCGAGTACGACGTGGTCGCGTGGCGCGACGGCAAATGGCTGGCGAGCACCAGGAGCGACGCGCTCGCGTGGAGGGTCATGGCCATCGCCCGCTCGGCCACCGCGAGCGCGCGCAGCAGGGGCAGCGACGGGGGCGCGAGCGCGTCGGGCGTCACGGCGCCCGCGCCGACGGGCCCCGCCACGCTGAAGAGCACGAGCAGCCCGAGGAGCGCCGACTCGACCCCGCCGTGGCCGAGGCCCGCCATCACCCCGTCGCGAAAGCGCCGCGCGTCGGGGCGCGCGCGGTACATCGCGTAGCGCGCGAGCTCTTCGCAGAGGCCCGCCACGAGGCCGAGCGCGACGGCCGCGACCCACGGCGGCCGCCATCGCTCGGGGTGCAGCGCGAGCAGCAGCGGGACGTGCACCGCCTGGCTCGCGACGAAGGCCAGCGCGCCGGCCCCCGCGATCGGCCACGGCGCCCGCGATCGGCGGCGCCACCACGCGAGCGCCGCCAGCGGCCCGACGATCATCACGAGGCCCTGGAGCACGGCGAGCGCGACGTCCACGCGCATCATCATCGCGCCGGGGGCGTGGCGCGTCCACGCGCAGGCGCGTGGAGCCCTTGCGGCGAGGGGGCGGTCGGATCCAAACTCCGCGGCCACTCCCGATGAGCATCCCCGATCGGCCTTCGTGTGTGGTGACCGGCGCCGGCAGCGGGCTCGGGCGCGCGCTCTGCGTGCAGCTCGCGAGGCGCGGCGGCCGCGTGGTGGTGAGCGACGTGAACGAAGACGCCGCGCGCGCCACGGCGGCGATGCTCGGCGGCGCCGAGGCGCACGTCTTCCGGTGCGACGTGTCGAAGCGCGACGAGGTCGACGCGATGGCGCGCTTCGCCGACGAGGTCATGGGCGGCGTCGACTTCGTGGCGAACAACGCCGGCGTGGCGGTCTCGGGCGAGGTGGGCGAGGTGCCCGACGCCGACTGGCGCTGGATCATGGGCGTGAACCTCTGGGGCGTGATCCACGGGTGCGAGGCCTTTCTGCCGGCGATGAAGCGCCGCGGGCGCGGGCACGTGCTCAACGTCGCCTCGCTCGCGGGCATCGCCAACGCGGCGCGCATGGGCCCCTACAACGTGACCAAGGCGGGCGTGATCGCGCTCAGCGAGACGATGCACGGCGAGCTGCGGGGCACGGGCGTGGGGGTGAGCGTGCTCTGCCCGTCGTTCTTTCCGACGGACATCGTGAAGAACGGCCGCGGCGGGCACCCCCAGGAGTCGGCCTTCGCCGAGAAGCTCATGGCGCGCTCGCCCCACTCGGCCGACGACATCGCGCGGCTCTCGCTCGAGGGCTGCGCGCGCGGCGAGCTGCACATCCTCCCCCACGCCGAGGGGCGCTGGTTCTGGCGCGCGCGCAGGCTCATGCCGCAGCGCTCGCTCGACTTCGCGATGCGCTTGCGTAAGCGCGTACAGAAGTAGCCGCCGTCACCGCAGGCGCAGCGCCGAGAGCACGCTCGAGAAGTCGTCGGTCCACGGCCGCGCGCCGGGCGGCGCGTCGAGCCTCGCCCAGCGAGGGTCGCGGGCCAGGGGGCCGAGGTCGTCGGCCCTTCGCGCGAGGAGCACCCAGGTGGTGACCACGGGCCCGTCGGGGCCGAACACCGACGCGCGGCGCGTGACGGCCGCCATGCCCGCGTCGCGCGCGAGCGCCCCGAGCACGGGCTCGAGGCGCACGTGGCGGTTGGTGACGTGGAACGCGATCACGCCCCGGTCGTCGGTGCGCGCGCGGTAGAGCGCGAGCGCCTCGCGCGTGAGGAGGTGCGTCGGGATGGCGTCGGAGCCGAACGCGTCGAGCACGAGCAGGCGGTAGCGCGCATGGGCGTCGCGGCCGAGCGAGACGCGCGCGTCGCCGGTGACCACGCGCCACGGGGCGGGCGCGTCGCGCAGCCACGTGAACCACCGCGTCGCCACGCGCACGACCTCGGGGTCGAGCTCGTAGAAGGTCCACCGCTGGCCGGGGCGCGCGTGCGCGATGAGCATGCCGGCGCCGAGGCCGACGACGCCCACGGGCTGCCCCTGGAGCGAGGGCGCGAGGGCCGCCATGGCCTCTCCGATGGGGCCGCGCGGGTCGTAGTAGGCCACCGGGCGCCCGCGCATCTTGGCCGAGCGGTACTCGAGCCCGTGCAGCGTGGTGCCGTGCAGAAAGCGGCGCACGCCGCGCGACTCCTCGACGCGCAAGACGCCGTAGAAGGTGCGCGACGCGTCGAGCACCGAGCGGTCGAAGCGCCCCGCCGCGAGGATCGCCGCGAGCCCGAGCGCGAGCCTCGCGCGCCGCCCGATCGAGAGGAGCACGAGGGTCGCCAGCGGCAGGCCGAAGCGCACGAGCGAGGGCGCGCGCGACGACGACGGCGTGGCGAAGAGCGCCGCGGCCATGGCGCCGACGACGAGGGGCACGGCGAGGTCGGCGGCGGTCCAGCGGGGCCTCGGTCGCGCGGGCGCGGCGGGGCCGAGCACGGCCACCGGGTCGAGGCCCGCGGCGCGCAGGAGCGCCTCTTCGCGCGCGCGGGGGTCGGGCGGGGGTGGGGGCGGAGGGAGGAGCAGCACGGCGAGCGCCATCGCGAGCGGGTACTCGGTGACGCGCACGAAGACGCGCGGCGCGACGAGGGCGTTGAAGGCGCCGCCGAGCGCGCCGCCCACGGCGATGGCGAGCTGGAACGACGTGATCGACGCGTCGGAGGGCCGCGCGCGGGCGAGCTCGCCGTGCAGGAGGTACGCGCACCAGGCGAAGAGCGCGAAGTGCCCCGCCACGAGCGGCAGGCGCGTGGCCACCTGCGGCGCCGTGAAGAGGAACATGAGCAGCAGGAGCCCGAGGAAGGGCGCCACCGCGCGCGTGGTCGGGGCGGCGGGCGTGCGCGCGAAGGCCGCGACGAAGGTCGCGAGGTACACCGCGAGCGGCGCCACCCAGAGCAGCGGGAACGACCCCACGTCGGTCGCCACGTGCGCGGTGAGCCCGAGCATCATGCTCGACGGCACGAACGCGAGCGCCGCGAGCCGCAGCCACGCGCGCGCCCCGATGCGCGCCGCGGGGGAGGGGGCCCGCGGCGTCGCGGCGGTCGCGCCGCGCGCG
>JBDHVF010001028.1:0-3107 GCA_039809605.1 Polyangiales bacterium
CGCCGCGCCTGCACCACCTGGAACACCCCGAGGTTCATGGCGTCGTACTGCAACATCACCAGCTCCATCACCCGGCGCCTCGCGGGCGCGATCACGCGGTCGAACTGCCTCGCCCTCGCGTGGGCCGAGCGCACGCGGTTGCGCGTCTCGCGCAGCGCCGAGCGCACGTCGACGGCGAGGCCGTGGTAGCGCTCAAGCATCGCGTCGAACTCGGCCTCGTAGGCGGCCGTCTGGCCTTGCCGCCGGTCGAACACGGGCAGGGTCATGCGCACGCCGCCGCCGACCTCGATCGTCTGGCCGTCCTGCTCGCCGTGCGCGTCGATGGCAATGTCGGGCGTCCAGCCCTCGGCGCGCGAGAGGCCGATGCGGCGCGCGGTCGCCTCCAGCCGCGCGCGCAGCGTCTCGAGCTCCAGGCTCGCCCGCAGGGCCCGCGCCTCCGTGGCGTCCGTCAGGGGAGCCTCGTCGGGCACGGGCGCGAGCGCGTCGCGCACAGTCCACGCGGCGTCGTCGCCCGCGAGCCCGAGCAGGCGCACGAGGTGTTCGCGCCGGTCGAGGAGCTCGAGCTCCATCTGCGCGACGGTGACCCGAGTGGTCTCGTACGCGACCTCCTGGCTCGCGCTGTCGAGCGCCGGCACGTTGCCCGCTTCGAACAGCGCCCGCGCGGCGTCGCGGCTCGCGGCGAGCGCGTCGAGGGCCCGCTGCGCGATGGCGAGGCGCTCCTGCGCGGCCTGCACGGCGAAGAAGGTCGCGCGCGTTTCGAAGCCCAGCTCGATCGCGGCGCCCGCGGCACGCACGCGCGCGGCCTCGAGCTCGGCCCGCGCGGCCGACGCGCGCACCGGCGCCAGCAGCGCGCGCGTGAGCTCGAACTCCACGCGCAGGTCGCCCTGGAGGGGCTGCGCGCGGTCCTCCTGATAGCGAAGCTCCAGTTCGACCGTGGGGTTCGGCAGCAGGCCAGCCTGGAGCAGCCGCCCCCGCGGGATGCCGAGCTCGCGGAGCGTCGCGCGCAGCTCGCGGTTGTTCACCGTCGCGATGCGCACGGCGGAGTCAGCGGTGAGCGGCGCCGCGAGCATCCGTCGGACCTCGGGCGCGGGGTCGGGGTCGACCTCGCGGGTGACCGCGCCGCGCGGGAGCGTGAGCCGCGTGCGCGACTGCACCCGCGCGAGGTCGCCGCGGATCGATGACGTCACGCAGCCCGCGGCCGCGACGAGCGCGAGCGAGAGGAATGCGGCGCGCACGCTCAGCCTCCGTGGTGCATGTGGTGGTGCCCAGGCGGCATCGCGTCTTGCGAGGGCGCTCCGCCGTCTGCGGTGCCCTCGGGTGGCGCGAGGCCATGCCACCCCGCCGCCGGGGCGCCCGGCAGCGGCGGGTCGGACGCGAGGGACGCGGGCCCCGGATCGCTCGGTGCCTCGCGCGCTTCGGCCGAGGCGGGCGCGGTGCGCGGCCACGTGTCGGGCACCGATCGCGTCGCGCACGCGGCGGTCGCGGCGACGAGCACGAGCGCCGGCCACGAGAGGCCGCGCGAGGTGTGACCGGACGAGTCACAGGCGCGCGAGGGGGTGTGACCCGTGTAGGCTCCGCTTCTGTCGGCCGCGTGGGATCGCGTCGAGCATCGTCTCGACGCCGTGGTGAGGGATTCGACGTGATGATTCATTGGCTCCACGGTCGGTTCGGTCGGGCGTCGGCGTCCAGCACGAAACGTTCCCCTGCGCGCTTGCCCCCACACCCCGCGGAGGGCATCGTCCGCGCTCACCGACGTGGGCTACGCCTCCAAGGGCAGCCGCGAGTGGGAGGTTGGCGATGACAAACACCTGTCCCCGTTGTGGAGCCGTGATGCAGCCAGGTGTCTTCGCGTGCGGAGCGTGCGGGCTCACAATGGTCGGCTTCCCGTCGCCCCCTGGCAGCGCGGTGTTGCCGCCGACCCTGGCGGCACCCGTTCAGACGTATCCCCCATCTGCGCACCCACCGGGCATCGGCCCCACCGCCGCGATGCCCTCGGCCCCGCCGCCCGCATGGAACGCCGCGAGCGGCTACCCCCCTTCTCCGTACCCCTTCGCGTCATCGCAGGTCGTTCCCGCAGCACCTTCAGGAGCGCGGTGGGGAGTCTTGATCGCGGTCTTCGCCGCGGGCGTGCTGCTCGCGGGAGCGGGTGCCGTGATCTTCCTCCGAGGCACGGACCGTTCGAACGTGACGCCGCCCTCGTCCGCTCCCGTGGCGGCACCTTCGGTCGCGGTTCCATCACCGCCGGTCACACCGGCGCCCGCCGCGTCGGCGCCGTCCGTCCCACAACAGGTCGCCGCCCCTCGACCGGCCGCCATCTCGTTTGGGATGGCGATCGTTCACTACCGTGTGAGCGTCGACGACCCCGACGCGGCGCTCGGCCAGCCCGACGCACGCTACGCAGCGATCCGCGCGGGCGTGTTGACGCTCCAGATGCCCGACGGCCAGCAACTCATCTCCGACGGCACGCTGGCGCCCGACATCCGCGTCGAGGTCGACCCCGCAAGGCCGGGCCCGTATCGCGTCGAGATCGGCGTCGGTCACAACGTGTTCGTCGCCGTCGCCGAGGGCGCCTCGGGCAGCCAGGCGATCGACATCGACGCCGCGGGCGTGCGCGTCGGGCGCTTCGTCCGCGTGTCGACGCGCGCTTCGGGAACGACCGTCGCGCTCGACGCTGCGCTCGTCCGCATCCCTCCCACGACACCTTGACTCTTCCCTGAACGCGCTCTCCGAGACCTCACGATGCCCTCCATCCGCACCGCCCTCGCAGCCTTCTCCTCACTGCTCCTCGCCGCGTGCAGCGGCTCCGACGGGAACGCCGTCGCCGACGCGTCCGCCCGCGACGCGGCCTCCGATGCCACGACCGACGTCGCCACGGACGCGCCCGCCGACGCACCCGCCGACGCGCAGGCCCGACCGCTGCCCTCGCTGGCAGGCCCACCGGATTTCGACGACCACAACCCCGATCCCCGCGTGCTCGAGGTCGACCTCGTGGCCTCGTCGGGCGACGCGGAGCTCGTCGCCGGACGCATGACCGGCTCGATGCTCTACAACGGCCGCACGCCGGGCCCCACGCTGCACGCGCGCGTGGGCGACCGGGTGATCGTGCA
>JBDHVF010001029.1:0-3105 GCA_039809605.1 Polyangiales bacterium
GCGTCGAGCACGTCGGGGACGTCGCGTGCGTCGGGCGCGTCGACGACGGCGTCGGGCGCGTCGCGTGGAGGCGTGGTGTCTGCGCGGTCGCTGCGCGCGTCGGTCGAGGCGTCGGGGCGGTCGGGGTGAAGGTCGCCGAAGCAGCCGGCCAGGGCGGCGCCCAGGGCGGCCGCGTGCACGATCCGAGTCATCGCGATGGGTATCTCCGTCGAAGGAACGCTGTTCGACCGACGGTAGACCATTCGCGCCGCGCCGCAAACGGCCGACGCTGCGCAAGAGTCAGCGCACGGCGCAGCGCTCGCTCCAGCGGCCGAGGAGCACGCCGCGGCCGTCGGCGCGCTCGACGCCGTCGAAGTAGCGCCCGTGGAGCTCGCCGCGCTGGCCGTCGCGCAGGCCCCACGCGCCGCGGAAATGCCCGTCGTCGTAGGTGCCTCCGAGGAGGCCGTTGAAGGCGCCCGTGTTCGAGATGTGCTTGCCGAAGAACGCGTGCTCGCCGCGGCGCGTGGCGCCCCAGACGCCGCGCACCGCGCCGCGCGGGGCGCCCGCGGCGTCGATCACGTGCCCGCGGAACACCCCGAGCTGCGGCCGCAACCTCGCCCAGTGACCGAAGACGAAGCCCTGCCCGCAGTCGGGGCGCTCCTCGTAGGCCGCGTAGTAGACGCCGTTGCGCCCGTCACCGAGACGCAGCACGTCGCCGTCGGCGTCGGGGAGCGCGAGGTCGAAGCTGCCCGCGGCCGTCGCGAGGTGCAGCACGGCGGCGTCGGCGGGGGCGCGCACCGTGAGGGCGAGGCCGTCGACGAAGGGGCGCGTGTGCGACGTGAACGCGACGCGCGCGGGGTCGGTGCGCGGCGCCACGCGGTCGCCGTCTTCGAAGCCCACCGTGCGGCGCACCGCGATGCGCCCCCCGTCGATCGAGACCGAGCCCGACCAGTCGACCGCGGCCGGGGGCGCGGGCGTCGCGGGCGGCGCGGCGTCGCGCGGGCTCGGCAGGTGCCCCCACAGCACGAGCACCCGGAACACGTGGCGCTCGGCGGCCGGCGCGGCGTCGCCCGCGAACGAGCCCGCCTCGTCGAGCGTCGCGTCGGCGCCGGTCGCGCTGAGCTCGGGCAGCGACGCGAAGTTGCCGTCGCCGAACTCGGGCGCCTCGTCGGCGGTGGTCATCGCCCCGTTGGGCTGCTCGATCGCCGCGGCGGCCTCGTCGGCGGAGTCGTCCGCCGTGGGGGCGGCGTTGCCACAGCCGAGAGCCGTGAGGCCCGAGAGCGCGAGCGTGCCGACGAGGCGAAGGGTGCGGTGCGTGGTCATGAGCGTCATCCTCCCGCGGGCGGCGTCGCCCGCTCGGGGGAGGCGCTCTTCAATCACCGCGCCACCGCATGAACCAGGGCATTTCGCGCGTTTCGTCGAGGGCGCCCGGCGAGCGCCTGTCGCCTCGCGTCGACAGGTGTGGAGGGCGCGTGATTGGTGGAGCGATCGACAGCCCGTTGGAGATGCAGCGCCGAGCAACCGCCGTCGGCGCTGTCGCGACGCGCACAGTCCCCTGTGCCCGCGGGCGAGCGCAAGCTCGCCCGTGGGCACAGGGGACCGCGGGCGTTGCGACGGCCAGACGGCGGGGCGTCGCTACGCGCCCGCGCGGAGCTTGCCGACGACCGCGGCGAGATCCTCGGGCAGCGGCGACGTGACGCGCACCTCGGCGCCCGTCACCGGGTGCGGGAACACCACCTCGCTCGCGTGGAGGAAGTGCCGCTCGAGCGTGACGCCGAGGTCGTCGGGCAGGCGCGGACCGCGGTAGAGCTTGTCGCCCACGAGCGGGTGCCCGATGGCCGCGAGGTGCGCGCGCACCTGGTGGCGAAAGGCCGACTCGAGCTCGACCTCGACGAGGGTGTAGTCGCCGAGCGCGCGCGCGGGGCGGTAGCGCGTGACGGCCGGGTGGGTCTTGGTGCCCGCGCGCAGGCGCACGTGCTCGGTCACCACCTCGACGCGCTTGGGGTCTTTGCGATGCGGCACGAGCGGCAGCTCCACGGACCCGTCGGCCACGATGCGCCCCTCGACCAGCGCGAGGTAGCGCTTGGTGACCTTCGCCTCGCGCATGGCCGCGCGCAGCGCTTCGAAGGCCTCGGCGGTGCGCGCGACGATGACCAGCCCGCTCGTGTCGGTGTCGAGGCGGTGCAAGACCCCCGGCTCGCGCTTGCGATACCCCACGCCCTTCGTCTCGGGGAAGCGCACCACGAGGCCGTTGGCGAGCGTCCCCTTCTCGTCGGGGCGGAGCGGGTGCGTGGCGACGCCCGCGGGCTTGTCGACCACGGCGACGGCGTCGTCCTCGTAGCGCACGGTGACGGTCACCGACGGGTCGTCGAGGGGGGTGAAGTCCTGCGGCGGGAGCGCGCCGCGCACGACCACCGTGTCGCCCGCGCTCACCACGTCGCCCTTGCGCATGCGGCGGTTGTTGACGCGCACCTGGCCCTCGTCGAGCAGGGCGCGCGCCCGCGCCCGCGAGAGCTCGGGCAGCGCGTCGACGAGGTAGCGGTCGAGGCGCTTGCCGGCGTGCGCGTCGGTGACCGTGAGCGTGAGGGCTTCGGCGTTCTCGGTGGTCATACGGGGCGCAACGGATAGCACGTCGGCCCTCCCCCCGTCCCCCTCCCGCGTCCGCGGGAGGGGGACGGGGGGAGGGCGCCTACCCGACGATCTCCCAGCACCCGACCTCGCGGCCCACGACGTTGCGCACGAGGCGCTTCTCCCACGCGCGGGGCTCCTCCCACGCGCCGGGCGCGGCCTCGGCGAGCGCCCACGCCACGAGCGCCGGCAGCGCGTCGCTCGCGCCCGAGTGGACCTTCACCGCCACCGACATCCTCCGCGCGGGCAGCGCGATGCAGAAGAGCCCCATCGCGCCGACCTTCACGGCCATGGGCTCGCGCGCGGCGCGCACCACGTCGAGGTCGAGGCGCCCCGTGCCCGACGTGAGCTCGGGGTGCCGCGCCATCGCGAGGCCCACGCGCCCCAATCGCCCGGCCCACGGGTCGCGCGCGGCGTCGCGAGAGACGTCGTCCATCGCGCAGGCGACGCGCGCCCACGCGCGGCCCACGGCCGACAGGGGCTCGATGAAGGTCGGCA
>JBDHVF010001030.1:0-3102 GCA_039809605.1 Polyangiales bacterium
CGGCGAGGGCGAGGCGCGGTCGTCGCGCGCGAGGGGCGGGCGAGGGGGCGCCCGCGCGCCACGCGACGAGCGCGTCGCGGAGCTCGCGCATCGAGCCGTAGCGCCGCGCGCGGTCGCGCTCGAGGGCGCGGCGCACGATGTCCATGAGGGCCGCGGGCGCGCCGGCGACGGGCGCGACGGGGGCGCCCGAGAGCACCTCGTACACCAGGAGGTTGTAGTTGGCGGCTTCGAAGGGCGCGCGCCCCGCGAGGAGCTCGTAGAGCACCGCGCCCGCGGCCCACACGTCGGCGCGGGCGTCGAGGCCGCGCTCGCCGCGGAGCTGCTCGGGGGCCATGTAGCGCGGCGTGCCGAGGAGCTGGCCCGTGACCGTCTCGGCGCTCATGGGCTCGTCGAGGAGCTTCGAGACGCCGAAGTCGATCACCTTCGCGACCTCGGCGCCGTCGGGGCCGCGCGCGAGAAAGATGTTCCCGGGCTTCACGTCGCGGTGCACGATGTGGTGCTCGTGCGCGGCGGCGAGGCCGTCGGTGACCGCGGCCATGAGGTCGGCCGCGGCCTCGGGCGAGAGCCTGCCCTCGCGGGCGAGGCGCGCGCGCAGGTCTTCGCCCTCGAGGAGCTCCTGCACGATGAAGAAGCCCCCCGCCGCGGGGTCGTAGCCCGAGTCGAGCACGTCGACGACGTTCGGGTGGCGCACCCTCGCCGCCGCCCGCGCCTCGCGCGCGAAGCGCTGGTCGAAGCCCTGCTCGCGCGACCGCTCGCTCGAGAGCACCTTCACCGCCACGAGGCGCCCCGTCCACGTGTGGCGCGCCTCGTAGACCACCCCCATGCCCCCCGCGCCCAGCGCGCGGCGCACCTGGTAGCGCCCCCCGATCGTGAGGGACCTCCCGGTGGCGTCCTCGTCGGCTCGACTGGTCACCGCGTCGCTCACTGGCCCCGCGACCGTAACACGCGCGCGCGCCGCGCTGTACGCCGCGCCGCGCCCGTGAAAACCCGACGCCCGATCAACAGAGGCGGTTGAGCCCGTTGAGCGCGGCGACGCGGTACGCCTCGGCCATCGTCGGGTAGTTGAACGTCGTGTTGATGAAGTAGTGCAGGGTGTTGTTCGGCGGGGGCTGCGACATCACGGCCTGGCCGATGTGAATGATCTCGCTGGCCTGGTAGCCGAAGCAGTGGATGCCCAGCACTTCGTGGGTCTCGCGGTGGAAGAGGAGCTTGAGCATCCCCACGGTCTGCCCGGTGATCTGCGCGCGGGCGAGGGAGCGGAAGAGGGCGTGGCCGACCTCGTAGGGCACGCGCTGCTCGGTGAGCTCGCGCTCGTTGCGCCCGAGCGAGCTGATCTCGGGCGTGGTGAAGATGCCCGTGGGCACGTCGCGCGTGAGGCGCGTGTCGCACTCGCCGTGGACGAGGTGCGTCGCCGCGAAGCGGCCCTGGTCGTACGCGGCGCTGGCGAGGCTCGGCGGGCCGACCACGTCGCCCACGGCGTAGACGTGCGAGGGCCCGGCTTGAAAGTGCTCGTTGACCTTGATCTGCCCGCGCGCGTCGGTGTGCACGTCGAGGGCCTCGAGGCCCATGTCCTGCGAGTTGCCGGTGCGCCCGTTGGCCCAGAGCAGCACGTCGGCCCGCGTCTTCTTGCCGCTCTTCATGTGCAGCACGACGCCGTCGTCGTCGGCCTCGACGCGCTCGTACTCCTCGTTGTGGCGAATGACGCAGCCCTGGTCGCGCAGGTGGTACGCGAGCGCGTCGATGATCTCGTCGTCGAGGAACGACAGGAGCTTGTCGCGGGTGTTGATGAGCGTGACCTTCATGCCCATCACCCGGAGCATCGAGGCGTACTCGCAGCCGATGACCCCGGCGCCGTAGATCATCACCGACGAGGGGGTGAAATCGAGCTTGAGCAGGGTGTCGCTGTCGCGCACGCGGGGGTGCGAGAAGTCGACGTCGGGGGGGTGGTAGGGCCGCGCGCCCGTGGCGATCACGAAGGCCCTGCCCTTGAGCCGCTCGCGGCCTCCGTGGGGGCCCTCGACGTCGATCGTGTGCTCGTCGACGAAGCGCGCGCTGCCGTGCACCACGCGCACGCGGTTGCGCTCGTAGAAGCCGTGGCGCAGCGAGACCTGGCGGCGGATCACGCTCTCGGCCGCGCGCAGCAGGTCGGGCAGCTTCACCTGGTAGTTCTCGAGCTGCGCCTGAAAGAGCGGGTTCGAACGGAACTCCGCCAGCGTGGTGATCGTGTGCCGCAGCGCCTTCGAGGGGATCGTGCCCCAGTGCGTGCACCCGCCGCCCACCACGTGGTAGCGCTCGACCACCGCGACCGAGCGCCCCTCCTTCGCGGCCTTCATCGCCGCGCCCTCGCCGCCAGGCCCGCTCCCGATCACGATCACGTCGTAGGTGCTCATCGAGCGACGGAGAAGACCGCCGTGCGCGCGTCAGGTCAAGGCTTCGACGCGACGCGCGGCCCCGCCGCGCGGTGCCTCCGCGTGAGCGTTGCGTTTTTTCAACGAAGATCTCGCCGTGTCACGGCTACCCATTCACGCGCTGGCGAATCATCGGCTTCGACCTGCAACCCCACGGATGAGCGTGCACGGATCCTTCCTTTCGAAACGCGAACTCACGATCGCTGCCGCGGGCGCCGCGCTCGCGCTCTGCGCGCCGTGCGCGGGCGCCTACGTGAACGGCGCGGTGACGGGCCGCTCCCGCACGGGCTGCAACACGGCGACGGGCTGCCACGGCCCCTCGGGCACGGGCGCGACGGCCGTGATCGCGGGCCCCATGCGGCTGTCTCCGAGCCAGCGCGCGACCTACACGCTCACGATCAACAGCACGCGCGCCGACTTCGCCGCGGGCGGCTGCGACGTGAGCGTCACCGGCGGGTCGCTCGCGACGGCCGCGGGCCAGGCGGGCACGCGCGTCTTCGCCGGCGAGGTCACGCACACCGCGGCGCTCCCTCGCGCGGCCGGCGGGCCGGTGACGGTGCGCTTCGACGTGGTGGCGCCCGCGTCGGGCGCGTTCACGATCTACGCGGCGGGCAACGCCGTGAACAACAACCGCCTGGTCACGGGCGACGCGTGGGCGCTCGCGTCGCTGGCCGTCACCGTCACGGGCTCGTCG